>NZ_NDHW01000172.1 GCF_002251945.1 Pseudanabaena sp. SR411 | reverse complement strand
AACCCTAATACCTAATCCTAAATATTCTCCTTTTCATTCTCTTGGATTTGCTCAGTTCTCCATTCTCTGGGTTGCTTCTTCCTGCTCTTTTTCTGATTTTCTTAATCAACTTAGTCTAGACTCCAGTAGGATTAGAGAAATTTATAAAAAATGGTTAGCAATGGTTTGCGGAGCGGCAAAGCCACACCACAAAAAACACCCTTTATTCTTCGATACCGATCGCTAGTCTTGTATATACAGTTGCCAATGCATTGGCATCCCCAACATTACCAGGGAAGAGGACAACGGGTAAATCGGGGAAACGGGGATGATCTTCGGGGGTACGCACGACGGAGCAACCAGCGAGAATTTGCCCTAGCAATCTAGCTGTTGGCAAATTTAAACCTGTGCTTAACACATCGTTGGAAGTAATACCACCTTTACTAATTAAAAAACCAATATCTGTGGGTAATTCCTGCACGATCGCCATTAATAGAGCTGACACAGCCTGTCCAAAGGCAAGGCGCGTGGAGATATCCGCAAATTCCAGTTCTTTGCGACTGGTAAACACTACAGCGGTTTTACCTAACCCGTGGGCTTGATACACCTGTGCTAAGGCTTCCTGTTTAAGAATTGCTGATTGAGCTTCGGCATCACTTAATAGGCGAGAAACATCGATCTCTACGGGGCAAGTATTAGGTGCTTTGAGTAGGTTTTCTAATTGCTCAGTGGTTTTTTTGACGTGAGAACCAACGATCGCTACCCCTGCTTTGTGCGATCGCATATATTTCGACATGTCCTCTGCCGCGATCGGTTGGGGTGGGAGCTTAGCAAGGGCAGTCAGCAAACTAGCAGCACTACGGAATAAAAATCTTTTGCCCGTGGAAGCAACTGCCAAAATATCAGAGGCAAACTGATTGAGATCGGCTTGGTTCTCGGCATCGACCACACCACATTGATTGTCATGCATTCTTGCTAAGCGCTGACGTACCCCCGCCCGAATATCGCCTAACAAAAAACGCTGTACATTTTCAGCAAGGATTCTCCCTTTTGTTTTTTCTTCGACATAATCAGGCAAATAGCTGTGGGTATAGCCAAAAACTGAATCCTTAGCAAATTCGGTTTCATGGACTGGGGTTGGCACGCCGTTAACGACTAAATAATGCACACTCGACTTGGTAAAGCGTCCCCCTTCAAAAAATGCTGGCACAAGGAAATGCGCGTCAAAATCACCTAACTCCTCAGCGATCGCATCTGTCTCGACGGGATAATGTCCACGCAGCGTCGAGTCGGAGCGACTAACGATCATAAATTCTTGAATACCTTCGGCGGCGATCGCAGGTTTGAGATTGCGACAAACTTCACGAGTCACACTGGTTGCATCTTCAGGCGTAAGCGATCGGGTATTCGTCAACACAAACATAATCGGCGAAGGATCGGCAAGTCCAATCCGCAGTGTGTCTGTATCCCACTTAGTCAACAATAGGCAGCTATGTACAGTTTGTGAGCCTGTCGGATCGTCATCAAGCACAATAATTTTAGGCTGTCGAGAAGAAGTAGCTGCCATTGCTTTTCTATAAAATGCAAACTAATGTTTGTAGAAGCTTATCTTGATTTATGTAAAAATAGCCAATCTTCAGCATCACAAACGGCAATCCTCACAATTAAATTTTTGATGGCAAGCCTGCGGCTTGCCATCAAAAATCGGTTCCTTATTTTACGGCGAAGCCCTTATCTTAGGAATTAGCTCTAAATTGGGCACTCCTACCTAAGGCTACACATACTAATACGCCGAAAGCAAAACCCAAGGTGGTAATAGTCATTGGCTCTCCTAACAGTATCGCTGAGGCAAGAATTGTCAGAAATGGCTGAAAAAGTTGCAGTTGTCCAATTCGAGCGATCCCACCCAAAAACAAACCTCGATACCAAGCAAAAAAGCCTAAGAACATACTGAAACAACTGATATACAAAAAGCTGAGCCAAGCATTGCTAGAAATAGTTGTGAAGGAAGAAGGCAGATGTTGCAATACAATCGGCAATATCATCGGGAAAGACAGTACTAAAGCCCAACAAACCACCTGCCACGAACCAAAAGTACGCGCCAAAATTGTCCCCTCTGTATAGCTTAAGCTCGCGGCGACCACTGCCCCTAGTAGCGCCAAATCTGCAAAACTCATACTCCCCGTTCCCGATATCAGCGCAAAAGCAACTACTAAACTACTACCTGCGATCGCGCAAATCCAAAATATCAATGACGGTCGTTCACCTGCTCGCAAAACTCCAAACAGAGCCGTTGCTAAGGGCAATAAACCAATGATGACGGCTCCATAGGATGCAGAAGCGTCACGCATTGCTAGCGTAGATAACAAGGGGAAGCCAATTACAGCACCAATTACGACCATAGCAAAGTTGGGCAGAAACCGCCAAGATGGAATCGACTGCTTAGTGGCAATTAATAAAATCAATGACAAGCCAGAGGCAATTACCGCCCGACCTAGACCCACAAATACAGGATCGAAAGCAGTTAGCGCAATACGGGTTGCAGGCAAAGTGACGCTAAAAATTACTACTCCAAGAAATCCATAAACAAGTCCCATACTTACTTCTTTATTTTGCGGACTAGTCATTGTGCCTCGAAGTTTAACAGTCATACTATAGCGGTTTTCAGATGAGCATATGCCCATCTGAAAACCGTAAAACGAATCAAAACAAGGGTTTTGCGGTTTTCGTTTTGCCGTAGGCAAAATGAAAACCGCAATAGAAGTATAGCTATAGCCACCTGTATCAAGACAAATCAAAACCCAAATAGTATGAGGCGGCGCTTCGTGCCGCCTCATACTATTTGGGTTTTATATCCTAACAAGAATGGCTATAGCTATACAAAATGGTTGAGTCATATGACTCAGCCATTTTGTATAGCTATACCAAAACACAAAAGGGCGTAGCTATTTTGTGTTTTTAAAAACCAAACCCAGATAAATAGCGCCGCCGCCGCTATTTATCTGGGTTTTATGTCTTTAGGAAAACTTGCATTTCTATAGGCAAAAGCCTTGCTTAGCAAGGCTTTTGCTTTTTAGTAGAAAGGTCTTATGGCTTGTAAAATTACGGCTGAAGCACGTTTAGCATCTTCGGGTTGATCTAGCGTTAGGCTGACTTCAGTTAACCTTGTTTCCAGAGCTTCGACAGTTTCGTAGGTTTGGAAGATAAGCTGAATCAAGTCATCAATGTCATAGGTATAGAGTGCTGACCAGTCACGTTCTTGTGGACTAAAACGATAATTTAGACTAGAAAACAACAGGATCTTGGCATGGAGAGGACTGATATTTCGAGAAATATCAGCTCGCAAATCGAACAAATTAGTTAAATATTTAAGATTATGTCTATGGGGAATCGTATCACTTTCGTTTCTCTCATATCCATCATCGCTAGGCGCAGAGGCATCTCGTTGAGATACTGAGTCTGGCTCTGGATGATCTTGATTTAAAAAGCTATGGGGTAGCTTTCCTTCATCGCGCAAAGTATAGAGAAACCCAAGACTATCAATAATGTTATCCGCAGCAAGGAGATAGTCAGACTGTTTACTAAGTTGCTTGACTTGGCTGTTTAACTTGTGTTTGAGCGTATTGAGATCAGGAAACATGATCATTAAGTCGCGGACAAGCTGACGTATCTGCAACGTTTTAACTTCGTTGACATCATTTGACCAAGAATCATGACAGGTAAAGAGGATCAGTCGTTTGATGCGAAGTACATTGCTGTCTTGCTCCAAGCTATCTATAACTTCCTCTAGAAGATTTAAATCTTCCATATTTTTGTTAGGCGCTGCAATGCTCAGTTGTCATATTGATTGATGAAGGCAGTCTAAGTCAAGATTAATCCCAAAACACAAAATGGTGTAGCCATTTTGTGTTTTGGGATAAGGCTATAAGTAAACTCAAAAAGCATGTTCTGCCCACTACGCGGGCGGAACATGCTTTTTGAGTTTATGAGTGAGATTTGCCATCGGGCATAGTTGCACCAGTAAAAATTGTACCAATAGTGCTAGCTCCACTCATTTCAGCTCTGGTTAACACCGCATCACTGAGATCGGCTCCATCGAGATTAGCTCTTACTAAATAAGCATCAACTAGACTAGCTTGACTAAGATTTGCTTTGTCTAGGAGCGATCGCGAAAGATCACTACCATTAAGTATGGCTTGAATCAAGCCTGCATTACTTAAAGTCGCCATGGTCATATTCGCTTTAGTTAGATTCGCGCCAAATAGGTTGGCGAGTCGCAAGTTCGCATTTTTGAGATCCGTCTTAGTTAGGTTTGCACCTTTGAGATTAGCTTCTGTGAGGTTAACATTACTTAGATTTGCCTCAGTAAAAATTGTGCCGATCGCGATCGCTCCACTCATATTTGCTCCCTGTAAGTTCACCCTTGAGAGGGTCGCCTCACTCAGATTTGCCCCTGAAAGATCAACTCCTGTGAGATCAGCACCGCTGAGATTTGAGCCGCGCAAATCAGCTTTGCGTAAATTTGCACCACTCATGGTTGTGGGCGGATAGCCGCGCTCCTCTCGCATGAGCGTAGCACTCAAGATCGCACAGCGTAAATTTGCGCCACGGAGATTGACACTGCGTAAATCCGCTTCAGTCAGGTTGGCATCCATTAAGTTAGCAAGGGAGAGATTTGCCCCAAACAGATTTACCCGTTGCAACATGGCTCCATGCAAGTCCGCCTCAGTCAGGTTAGCGCTCATCATGATCGCTTGGTTCAGAGTTGCCCCACCAAGTTTTGCGCCTGATAAATTAGCATGATTAAAGGTGACTTTGTTCAGATAAGCAAAGACAAAGTTAGTCCGCCGTAGGTCAGCTTTGGACAAGTTCACGCCGATTAAATCGCTATTAAACAAATTGGCATTAGCTAGACTTAAGCTAGCAAAGTCACGCCGACCAGCAGCATAGTCTTTCAGGAGTTTTTCTGCGCTCATGATTTAGTTAAGAAGTTGCTCAGAGCCTAGCAATTTTTCGGTTGCAGGATTTGGATATGGTAACGTAATCGTAATCCATGCTCCGCCAGTTTCAGGATGATTTCTGGCTGCGATCGCTCCTTTATGAAGTGTGACGATCTGACGGGCGATCGCTAATCCTAAGCCGCTACCACCACGATCAAGTCCCGATCTTGTCCTTGATGGATCGATTTGATAAAAGCGATCAAAAACATGGGGTAAAGCTTCTTCAGGAAACCCTTCTCCAGCATCAATTGTTTCTATTTGTAAGTTTGAGTCTACCACGCTGGTTTTGATTGTAATCGACTGAAGTGATGGACTGTGCTTAATACTATTGTCTAATAAGTTCAGCAAAAGCCGATAAATGCGTGACTCATCAAGCTGCCAAATTAATTGTTCATCACCGATATATTTAAGCTTGACTTGTTTGCGATTGGCTAATGGCTCAAGGGTTGACCAAACCGATCGCACTATTGACGCAACAGTTACTTCACTTAGATGCAGCACAGACTCTATGCCCACATCCATCTGACCTAATTCCAGCAAGTCTTGGACTAGTTTCGTAATCCGTTCGATTTCCCCAAGCAGACGTTCTACCCATATTCTTGCCGCAGGATCAACGCGAGGTTCGAGCGTTTCTGCTACTAGACGGATCGAGGTTAGTGGTGTTTTCAACTCATGGGCAATGTCTGATGTCCAGCGATCGCGTTGCTGGGTGATCGCTACCGCTTCTTGGCGATCTACCAAAAAAATGCCAATCTGCCCCCGCCCTAGGTAAATACTATAGGCTCTAGTCGGTCTCCCGATCTGGGGTACAGGATCAACAGGATCAGGAATGGCAGGATGAAAGACCCAATCCACTTGAGAGCCTTGTTTACGCGATCGCGTTTGTTCGACTAAATGATCAAGTTCATAGGAACGAATTAGTTGCAGCAAAAATGGCTTCCGAATTAATCCCTGTTGATGGTTGGCGATCCCCATCATGGTCGCCGCTTTTTGATTACATACGGCTAAACGATTATCTTGATCAACTTGGATATAACCAATGGGAGATAATTCGACAATTTTCCCCCACAGTAAGCGTTCGCCACTGTCATCTATGGATTCTGTAACTTCTTGGCGAATATTTTGTTGAACCTTCTGCGCCCAAGATTTTAGACTGTAAATTGATTTTGCTTTAAACACATGGCGTGATCGCTTCCGAAATTTACGATCGCGTCTTTGCTTGGCATAGTTCCAGCTAAACCAGCAAGCACTAGTAGCGATCGCACCAATGGCAATTCCGACAAGCAACCAAAAAATTTCCATTAAAAAATTTCCATTTTTACGGGTAAGCAATAGCAGCTTTAATTATGGAACTAAGTGTGTTTTAAAAGCTAAAAAAATAGAGGCTCGCACAGCGAGCCTCTATTTTTTTAGTTAGTTTTTAGTAAGTTTCAACGTGCCAACGACCGTCACGCTTCATTTGCTTTTCAAAATCCTTCCAAACAGCACCATTTTTCTCAGCCGTCTTAGTCATAAACTCAGAAATTCCGTCTTCCATACCGCGCAAGCCGCACATATAGGTATGGGTAGTTGGCTTTTGCATTACTTCCCACAACTCATCCGCATATTCAGCCATGCGATTTTGGATGTACATCTTTTCACCCTTAGCATTCTTCTGCTCGCGGCTAATCGCCACATCATAGCGGAAGTTCCGCTTGTGTTTGTAAGCTAGCCATTCAAGGTCTGGCTTGTACAAAACTGTTGTGTCAGTTGGTACGCCAAAGAACAGCCAAGCTAAACCATTGAATTTATAATCTTCATGCTTTTCTTTGAACATCCGCCATAAAAAGGCACGGAAAGGTGCGATACCTGTACCTGTAGCAATCATGATGACTGTGGCATTAGGATCATCAGGCAACAACATTTCTTTGCCAACTGGTCCAGTCAGCTTGACTTCATCACCAGGTTTAAGATCGGTTAGGAAGTTAGAACATACACCTTTAACAGTTTCACCTGCTTCGTTTTGATACTCTAGACGCTTGACGCTCAAAGATAGAGTTTTACCATCAAGATCATCACCGAGGCGGGTTGAGGCGATCGAGTAGAGGCGAAGTTTATTAGGTTTACCATTTTTGTCTTCACCGGGGGGGACGACACCAATACTTTGACCTTCTAAGTAGCGAAGATCGCCTCCAGAAATATCAATCTTTACGTGGCGAGTATCACCAACCGCACCTGGTCTAACCAAGACATCATTGGAAATACATTTTGCCGTAAAGGGATTGGCAGGTCGGTAGATATTAACGGGAATATCTTTGTCTGAATTTGCACTCATGAGAAGTTATATGGACGCTATATGACAGAAGAACACGAAGTCATTATATTTTCAAATGGGACTTGTCGGTATTTTGTAGCTTAAAGATCTCTTTCGTGGGGCAAACATTACATGTTTGTTAATATTTTGCACATTTTGTTAGAACCCAACCCCAAAAGGGGAGTTGCGACGCGAAGCGTCGCAACTCCCCTTTTGGGGTTGTCTATGGCTAAATTAATAATTAACATCAGTTCGGGTTAATTTCAAACTGGCTCCTAGAAAGGGTTCGCGGCGCGAACCCTTTCTAGGAGCCAAAACAGTAAAAGCCTCGCAAAGCGAGGCTTTTACTGTTTTGGCTTTTAAAATTTTGTAGCTTATCCCGAACTCACGTTAATTAAACTTTGAGGTGGACTAGGCTTTTTCCCAAAAATTTTGGGAAATCAAGACATCGTTCCTAGCAGCTTTGGGGCAGCTTGTCTATGTTATTATCGATACAATTGCTACAAATTATCAACTTAAGGTACTTGCTACAAACTACTTGTTCGTAGTAAGGGTTGTTCAATTTAATAAAGAACCAGATTTCTGATGGCGCAGCTTCGCCGCGCCATCAGAAATTGGTTCCTTATGTTACGGCGCAGCCCTAAAAAGCAAAAAAGTATCTGAAAATGCTTCAAAAATAAGTTTTGCTTACAGTAATGACAGATCAAACGAACCACAAGAAATTTTTTTAAAGTGTTGCGAAGCAACGCTTTAAAAAATTTCTTGTGGTTCGTTTGATCGCATAGCGCTGTAGATCGCGAACAAGATCAGTATGAGTCTAGAGGAGGCTACTTTGCGAACAACGGGTGCATTTGCTCTCATCGACAGCGTGAGACGACAGGGTGTAAAACATATCTTTGGTTACCCTGGTGGAGCAATCCTGCCAGTGTACGATGAAATCTATAAGTCTGAGGCAAGAGGAGAGCTTAAGCATTATCTCGTGCGTCATGAGCAGGGAGCCGTCCATGCTGCCGATGGATATGCCCGTGCTACTGGACAAGTGGGAGTATGTGTGGCGACTTCAGGTCCTGGGGCAACCAATTTGGTGACTGGTATTGCGACAGCCCAAATGGACTCGATCCCGATGGTGGTAATCACGGGGCAAGTTCCTTCCTATGCGATCGGTACGGATGCCTTTCAAGAAACAGATATTTGGGGGATTACGCTCCCCATAGTTAAGCATTCCTATGTAATTCGCAGACCCGAAGATATTGCGCGGATCATGGCTGAAGCTTTTCATATTGCTGGCACTGGTCGTCCAGGTCCTGTGTTAGTAGATATTCCTAAGGATATTGCTCAGAAAGCTTTTGAATATAATCCCGATGTACAGATTGATTTGCCTGGCTATCAGCCCAAGGTCAAGGGACATCTGCATCAAATTGCGGCGGCGATCGCTTTAATCCGTGAAGCCAAACGCCCACTGCTCTATGCAGGTGGTGGTACAGTGCTTGCTGACGCTCATGCTGAGCTTGCCGAGTTTGCCAAACGCTTCCAGTTACCTGTAACCACAACCCTAATGGGTAAAGGTGCGTATGACGAGAATAGTAATCTTTCCCTCGGTATGTTGGGGATGCATGGCACAGCATATGCTAACTTTGCGGTACAGGGCTGTGATCTATTGATTGCGGTTGGGGCAAGATTTGACGATCGCGTGACGGGTCGCCTGGACAAGTTTGCACCTGAAGCCAAAGTTATTCATATTGATATCGATCCTGCGGAAGTCGGCAAAAATCGCAAGCCTGATGTGCCAATTGTCGGTGACGTGAAAGAAGTCCTACAGGCTCTGATTGAGGCAACTAGCTACGAAGAAAATATTCAAACCAAAGATTGGTTGGTGCAACTGGATGAGTGGAAATCCGACTATCCCCTTGAAGTGCCAGCCTATGACAATGTTTTGTCGCCCCAGCAAGTAATCTATGAATTTGGTAAGCAAGCTCCCAATGCTTGCTTCACCACCGATGTCGGACAGCACCAAATGTGGGCAGCTCAGTTGATCAAAACTGGACCCCGTAAGTGGATTTCGAGCGCAGGACTTGGCACGATGGGCTATGGAATGCCTGCGGCGATGGGTGCAAAGGTAGCTCTCCCCGATGATCAGGTGATCTGTATTAGCGGTGATGCCAGTATTCAGATGAATATTCAAGAGCTTGGTACTCTGGCGCAATATGGGATCAATATCAAAGTGATCGTTGTGAACAATGGCTGGCAAGGTATGGTGCGCCAGTGGCAAGAAAGCTTTTATGATCAGAACTACGCTTCTTCCAATATGGAAGTGGGTATGCCCGATTTTGTAAAGCTTGCTGAAGCCTATGGGATTAAAGGTGTTAAGGTAATTGAACCAAGAGATTTGCAATCTGCGGTTGCCGAGATTCTTGCCTATGATGGTCCTGTGTTTGCGGATTTCCGCGTCAAGCGCGATGAAAACTGTTATCCGATGGTTCCCCCAGGAGCAAGCAATGCGGAAATGGTCGGTTTACAAACTCCTAAACGATCGCAGATCAAACCAGAGATATCAGAGCCTGTGGCTAAGTTGGAGCGAGTCTTAGTTTAGGGCTAAGCCTCACAGATGATCTAAGTATTGCAAAGCAACACTTGGATTTGAGCGCAAAGCGCTGTAAGAGAAAATCCTCGCACTGAGCGCGAGGATTTTCTCTTTTTGATGATAATTAGCGACGGTGCTATGCTTTTGCTTTGTTTACGTGAAAATCTATGACACCAGAAAAATCCTATCGCCCAAATGTGGGGATTATTGTTTTTAATCGCAAAGGTGAGGTGCTGGTCGGTGAACGTATCGGCGTGCCTGATTCATGGCAATTTCCACAGGGTGGAATTGATGATGGTGAAGATCCCCAAGCCGCAGCTTTGCGAGAACTGTATGAAGAAGTTGGCATTAATGATGCTGTCTTAGCCTATGTGCATCCTGAATGGCTCTATTATGATTTCCCCCCGACCCTAAAGCTATCAGGCAAATGGGCTAACTATTGTGGTCAAAGACAGCGTTGGTTTGCTTTTTATTGGAATCATCCTGCCTCTGATTGCCAATTAGATATCCACGATCGCGAGTTTCGGGTGGTGCAGTTTATGGCGATCGATAAGACTCTTGATTCGATTGTTAGGTTTAAAAGAGAAGTCTATCAACAAGTAGTGAAAATTTTTACGCCTGTAATCCGTGATTATATTGGAAAACTACAATGAAATTTCTAAGACACAATCATATCTGCTGCAAGTTTATTGGCGATCGCCTCACCTTTTAAGATCTCAACTAATTTCAACGCAAACGCCATCGCTGTTCCTGCTCCACGACTTGTCACCACATTGCCATCGACGACCACAGGAATTGTCAAATATTCTGCGACTTGCATCTGATCTTTGACTGATGGAAAGGATGTAGCGCGTTTTTCCTTGAGTAAACCTGCATCAGAAAGAACAGTGGGTGCAGCACAGATGGCGGCGAGCAATTTATTTGCAGCGGCATGGGCGATTAACATTTTGGCAATGCGTGGATCTTCTCTCATCCGAAACGTACCTGCACCACCAGCAAGGACGATCGCATCAAATTGACTCGCATCGACTTGATCGAGAAGTGTATCGGCAATAATGGCGATCGCATGAGCGCCGATCACAGTTTGCGTAGTTAAGCTTGAGGTAGTCACTTCAACTCCAGCACGACGTAACACATCGATAATCGTGATTGCTTCGATTTCTTCAAAGCCTTCAAATAGTGGGACAAGTACAGTAGTCATATTTCACCAATTAACTAATCCAATAAAACCCAAAGTTGGGTAGGCAAAACCCGCTCAATTTTGGGTTTTATTGAGGTTCCTGTTGACATTCACTACACAATCCAAAAAATTCAAGTGTGTGATAGTAAATTTGAAAAGTATGCTTTTTTGCTAATTGATTACCCAGATCGTGGATAGGGCAACAGTCAATGGGTAAAGACTTCCCACAATTGAGACAATTAAGGTGGTGTTTATCGGCGGGAGTAACACTATAAACAGTTTCGCCATTGGGCAAGGTTAGCGCTTTGATTAAGCCTTGTAGCTTGAGAGTATCTAGAGATCGATAAACCGTAGCCAGACCCACACTGTTTTCACTATTACGTAACTCCGAATGAATATCCTGCGCGGATATGGCGCGATCGTGATGTTGAAGGAGATGTAGCACTCGTTCTTGACTGCGAGTGAGTTTTTCTTTCATGCTTTTGCTGTTTACCCAAGAAAATATCCACAGGATATTTTCTTGGGCATGGTTAGAACTTAAAAGGATTATAAATCAGACATGGTGTAAAGCATTTTTCTAATCGCTCACAGGTTTCGGGTGTGATTTCAGTAATCCATTGTTGATGTACAAGATCACCGATCACTTGAGTCCCATAAATCAAAGCGGAAATACCTGCGATCGTTGCTTTAAAGTTGATCGCAAGATCTGCTATATCGCCATTACTATAGCGTTTAACTGTAAGCTGACCGCGATCGCCATTCACTCCAAATACACCATCATTCCAATTGCAATAGGGATCACTGAGGGCAAAGGTAAATGGCTCAGAGGCGATCGGCAACCCATGCAAAGCACCGACAATATCGATCACTCTGACCATCCAAGGATCAGTAATGGTTGAGTCTAAACGTCCTACATTACTGAACCATGTATGCACATTTGCGCCCAGTGGTAAAGGTATTTTCAAGCTATGAATCTGATCACGATGACTAGCAAAGAAGTTTAATAAGCGATCTCGTGATTCGATATCTGTCCAGAATATCGATGAAATTTCAATCTGGCGATCGCGCATTGGCAGATTTCCACTGCTATCGATCGCATAGATAGCTATGGCTACGGGTTGGCGATCGCGTTTGATTACTACACAGAGTTTTTGGCGATGTAGATGCCACCATTGATCGTAGGTAAAATTAGTAATTGCCAGCCCATGACTATGGGGCAGCAGTGTTTGCGATCGCAGGTTTTCGTAGAGGAAATTTGCCAAAATATCCTTTGCTTCTGTCGCGGCAAAGCGATCGCAGGTTAAGTTAGCTGCATTCGGTAGTTTTAAATATTTCGATAAAGACGAAACAGGAATATTGACTTCATTGGTGGCATTAGCGATCGCATAGTCCAGTGACTCATAAAAACTTTCTTTAAAGGGCGTAAGCATACTTACGCAGATCCCTTGCATCCGCATTTCTAAAAAGGCACTTTTCATCAGAGCCTTGACACAGCCTTGGTTGCGATATTCAGGATATGTCCATACACCACCGATGCCTCCCATCGCCTTGAGACTACCGCGCACCGACTGCTGAAAGCTAAAACATTGCAACGCCGCCACAATTTTGCCGTCGATCTCTGCCGCTAACACCTCTTCAGGATTGATCGCTGTTAAATGCGATCGTGGCAAATCTTGATTAGTCCAGCGTGAATATGCATACAAATCCCCCTTGAGAATTTCAAGGCGCTCATGGTTACTAATTTTGCGAATTTTCATGAAACAGTTGCTTTTAGATTACGAGGGAGTGCAAAACGTACTCACTTAATCTCTGGGGGTTTTATGTTTGCGATGGCAAGTATGTACAATAGTAAATTATTATTTAAGATAAAGATTTTAAACATCACACATTTAGAGGACTGTTATGGCAGGTACTACTGGAGAACGCCCATTTTCCGACATTATTACTAGCGTTCGTTATTGGCTAATCCACAGCCTTACAATTCCCGCTTTATTTTTGGCAGGTTGGCTATTTGTAAGCACAGGCTTAGCTTATGACGTATTTGGCACACCACGCCCCAACGAATACTATGGTCAAGATCGTCAGACCGCTCCTCTGGTAACCGATCGCTACAATCCCTCCAAAGATATCCAAATGGGTAAATAGCGCTTAGATCCACAATATTTCGTTAGTTTTGCAGCCATCAACTCAAGCGCTAAATTAACGACTCCCCATTAACGCACTCAATCAACGCATCCACTACTTAAACAACTATGGCAAGCAACAACCCTAACCAACCCATTCAATATCCTGTATTTACTTTCCGTTGGCTGGCTGTTCACGGTTTAGGGGTTCCTACCGTGTTCTTCATCGGCGCGATCGCTGCAATGCAATTCATCAGCCGCTAATCGAAATTCATTCCAGTTTTGCTTTCTTAAAAAACAAAACTTTTTACCTTTACCTTTAACCTTTCTCCTTTTACCTACCTATGGCTCCTAAAAATCCTAACAGCCAACCTGTAGAGTTGAACCGTACTTCTCTCTTCTTGGGACTACTGCTCATTTTCGTAACTGTGCTACTTTTTTCCAGCTATTTCTTTAACTAGTGTGGCTTAGGGATTAGTTAGAAAAGATTCTATTTCTTGAATAATCTCTAAATTCTCCAACTCATTTGCACTTCATTTCATAAAAACAATTTTTATCTGGAGGTTTCATTCATGCTTCAAAATGGACGTATTCCGCTTTGGTTAGTCGCAACTGTTGCTGGTACTGGTGTACTAGTTGTTGTTGGTCTTTTCTTTTATGGTTCCTATGTTGGACTTGGTTCGGCTAGCTAACTTTCCATAAAAAAAGAAGGGGCGCAATGCGCCCCTTCTTTTTTTGTTTTTTTATGAAATACCTAAAATTGCTTTTTTGTAAGCGGGGCGATCGCTAATTCGCTTCATGTAAGCATCGATCGCAGGATAGTCAGCATAGGACATTTGCAGCATCATGATCGCATAGCCCAAAATTGAACCTACGGCAACATCCGACACCGTGAAATTTTCGCCAGTAATATAATCCTGATTTTCGAGAACCTTGTTTAAGCTGCCCAGTAAACGGGGCGTTTCTTTCTCGCGACTTTCGGCAACAAAGAGTCCAGTCCCCAGTGTCGAGTTCGCAAATAAGACCCATTGAGATGCGATCGCTCTTTCTTGTAACGTCTTCAATTGGTCAAATTTTTCAGCCAGATAGAGCATAATCGCACCTGATTCCCAGACGATAAAGCCCTCATCATCAATCGCAGGGACTTTTCCAAAGGGATTAATTTCTAAGAATGCAGGCTGTAAATGCTCACCTACTTTCATATCTAGTAATTGAAACTCATAGGGAGCTTGCAACTCTTCGAGATACCATCTGACGATTGAGGCGCGACTTCTTGCGCCACCATAGAGCTTGATCATAGTTTTTTTCTAAACACAATAAATGAGGTCGCTAAGCGACCTCATTTATATTAAGGTGCAACGCGCTTTATCTATAAATTGCGTAAAGGTGTTTCTTGTCCGTAAATAAATTTACGCTCTAGTTTATTGCAAATTAGCCATACGGTGATTGCGATCGCCGCCGTACTAGAACCAAGCAAAATCAAGGTTAAATTAGCTGGGGCAACAATATAACTGAGTAATGGTGTGGCTGTCCATGCGATCGCCGCGATCGCCAGACTGATTGTTTTTATCTTGCGGACATTTCGCAAAGCTTGACTGCAACTTGCACATTTAGAAGTATGCGAATGATAGCGATCTAAGAGAACTTCCTTTGCTAAAGGCGCAACTAATCTCTGATCGACAAAGGGATCGGCTTCATACCGATTTACCCATTTCCGTAATTCCGAAACATAGGTGTCGGCGGCTGTTGCCAAATAGAAAGCCTTAGCATAATTGCCATCAATTTCTGGCTGAGCGAGAGCTTGGGCTAAATAACGCTCTTGATAATGCAGAAAAATCTGGTCATCTTCTAAGATGCCATTTTGTCCAATGTGTGAATACCAACGTGGTGTAATACCAATAAAAAATCGGGGAATTGCGGAATTAAATTGGAAGGGAAATCTCGCAAACAAGCGACATTCACCTTTGCGAGTGGGTGTCGCATAGACAGCCGTGATCGTGCGACCAAATTGCTTAGACGTAAGATCATGCCACATCAACGAAGGTGCGATGAAGGTAGTGTCTTGTCTTCCTAATTTGCCTCGCCTTGGACCTTCTTCCCAAGTTCCTGTAAAACCGTGCTTATCACTTTCGAGAACTTCTAAAACCATCGGTGCAGCATTGGCGCGATTGCCTACCGATTTGTGATGAGTAAAAGGAAGATGACTCGCATCAAGGACATTTTCTAAAAGTGTAATCGCATCGTAGGGTAAGTCGCGGAAAGTGCCGAAAAGAGTCCATTTCTCAGATTCCAACGGTTCAATGATTGGAATTTTGACTTGAGGGGCATTTTCGGGCTTGCCCGCGTAAATAAATAGTAAGCCTTGACGCTCGGCAGTGGGCAAAGACTTTACACAAGCGCGTTTTGAGGTGTGAGCTTGTCCACCTTCAGGTTGTTGAGGGATGCGATCGCAGTTTCCATCACCATTAAAAGCCCAACCGTGATAGGGACATTCTAATAAGCCATCCTCCGCAATTCTTCCTTCTGATAGAGGGACTAATCGATGGGGACAGCGATCGTCAAAGGCTTTCCATGAGTTTGTATGCCGATCCCACCAAATCACCAAATCGCGTTCTAGCAAGGTAAATTTGGCAGGTTTAGTTTTATCTAGGTCTTCAATATAAAAGACGGGATACCATACCTCTTGCCAATCAAAGAGATCGGGATCTTGTCCCCCCGCAGGCAAAATTTGCGATCGCCGATCAGCCTCAGATTTAAATGTGTTATCGAGATTATCTCTAAGCAAAGTGTTTGCTGTCATAGCTAATGGACTATTCGCTTTGTAAAGTTATGTAAATAGTTTAGCTTGCGATCGCTGATCACAGGTGACGCTTTGCGTCACCTGTGATTATTTAATTTGCCAGCCTTTCATTTTATCGGGATTCATCAAACCGTAGGGATCGACTTGACGCTTGAAGTTGAGCTGATCGTAATCAATGGTTTTCATGCCCCCATCCTCGAGAATATAGGTATGGGGATTGGCAATAAATACACCCTGCGACTCATGGTATTCAATGATTTCATTCAGGCGATCACCCGTCGTAAAGCGCACCACTTGAATCGCCGCAGGAATTACGACTCCATTTACTTTGATAAATTCCAAATGCATCATCACTTCGTCACCGAAATGTTCATACATTTGCTGCACAAGTGCCAATTTCGGATCGTTCAGAAATAGACTTTGGAGATAAGTCAGGGAAGCATCAGCAGCACGAGCATGTAAAGTAGTGTGATTCCATGAGAACTCAACTAGACTAATCCCCTTACTCGCTTCCTGAGCGCTTTTCTCATAGCAAATCTCACCCTGAAATTCTTGGATCAGGCTTTTAAATGGTTCGCGATCACTTTCGGCAACTAGCACTAAAGCACAATGAGAATCTGTGGGAATATAACTCTGTAAAGCGGTGAAATAATTAGAAATTGGTGCAGCATGGACACTGATCATCTTTTTGATAATGCCATCACTATTCCCCAGCGCTTGCCCAAATCTTGCCGCAGTCATGAAATCAGCGAAACTGACAACATACTCAGCCCAGCCATAGGCAGGAGCTAATGGAACTTCCAATTCGGTAATGATGCCATTTGTGCCATAGGCGTGAGCAACCTTCTGCACATCATCACCACGTAGTTCAATGACTCTTGGTTCATCTTCGAGGGTAACGACGCGCACGGATCGCAAGTTGCCGCGATCGCGCAACTGCCCGTACAAAACTGAGCCAATCCCGCCGCTACCACCTGCGATAAATCCGCCTACAGTTGCACTTCGTACCGTTGATGGAACCATCCGCGACTCCCAGCCAATTTCTTGAGCTTTTTTATCAAGAGTCACCATTTTTACGCCTGTTTCTACACATGCGAGTCCTGCTTTAATCCATTTGATTTCTTGCAATCGCGAAGTTTCTAGAATCACTCCACCTTTGAGGGGAGTGCATTGTCCATAGTTACCTGTGCCACTACCGCGCACTGTCAAGGGAATTTGATATTTTACGCAAGTTTTAGCGATTCTCAGTACTTCGCTTTCGTTGCTAGGACGGACTACGACATCGCCGACTTTGCCAGCTAGTAATGGAACAAGAACTGGACTAAAGTGAGCATAATCCTCTGAAAGTTTTGCAACTTGTGTAGGATTGGTAATTGTCTCAATTCCCGATAATTCTTCTAACAGATTGTCTAAAGATATTTGCATGTTTGCTGACTGTCGCTATCATCCTATTCTAGTTCTGAAAAGCTTTGCTAGGATAATACTAACGCGTACTTTAATTCAATGCATTTGAACATAGCGATTTAACAAAGTAAAGCGATCGCAGGCTTGTTGATGTCGCTTTTGCCATGTGGCTTGACTGCGGGAAGTTTGCAACATGCTCAAATCCACGTTGAGCATTTTTAATTGTTTATCAATTTCTACTTGCAAAGATAAATTTTGGGGCGTTATCTCTAAATTGGTGTTGATAATTTTTGACTGAAAAAACTTTTGAATTTCATCGAGCGATCGCCGCCATTCTTTGACTATTTCAGAGGCGGGGTCTGACTGTGGAGTGATCGATATTTGCAATGTTTCTAACTGTTTTTGCAAATCATCAATCAAAGCTCCATAATCCTGTATCACTTCATAAACCCTATTTTTATAAAAATTAAACTCCTAGCTACAGATTTACTATAGCTTTACCATTTCAAGCTTTCTGGATCGGTTTTTCTTGAGTCAATACCCAAATCCCATGACCGAGGATGAGGATTCCCCAGATTACGGCAACCCAAATTGACCAGATCCAGACCTTCTCAGTAATTGACTGGATAAACCACATACAGGTCATACAAGCCGAGTAGATGGCAAGATGTAGATAAAAGTTAACTCTGCGTTCGAGGTTTTGGTATTCAGGATCGTTAGGATCTGGTGGTTTTGATAACTTGGGCATAGAAAATTGAAAATTTAGCAAATTTAACTAAACTTATGCTAACGCAAAAGCATCCAAAAATGAGTGTCAGCACTTCGTGCTGACACTCATTTTTGGATTTAAGCAATAAGTTTTTTGGCAGCTTCTACTTGGATTCTGACTTGCTCGAAGCCAGTACCACCATAACTATTACGCACCTTAACGACTTGTGCAGGAGCGATCGCCTCAACAATATCCGCCTCAAACTGAGGATGAAAAGTCTGCCAACGTTCTACTGACAAATCCTTGAGTAAAATCCCTTCACTAGTACAGGTTTTCACAAGTTTGCCAACCAGTTGATATGCCTCACGGAAAGGAACTCCTTTAGAAGCGAGATAATCGGCAACATCAGTCGCATTAGAGAAGTCCTCCGCAACTGCTTCTGCAAGACGTTGAGTCTGAAATTCAATCCCTTCGTCGATCAAAATAGTCATTGCTTCCAAACAAGCCCGAACTGTGACCACTGCATCAAAGATACCTTCCTTATCCTCTTGCATATCCTTGTTGTAAGCCAGAGGCAAGCCCTTGATAATTGTCAGTAAACCTTGCAAATGTCCAAATACACGTCCTGTTTTGCCACGCACCAATTCGGGAACGTCAGGATTTTTCTTTTGGGGCATAATGCTAGAGCCTGTACTGACGCGATCGCTGAGTTTCACAAAACTAAACTCTTGCGATGACCAAAGAATTACTTCTTCAGAAAGACGGCTGAGATGCACCATGATCAAACTTGCCGCGCAGAGAAATTCTACGGCAAAGTCGCGATCGGATACACCATCAAGGCTATTGCGTCCTACGGAACCAAAATCTAAAAGTTCGGCGGTGTAATGGCGATCGATGGGGTGCGGTGTACCCGCTAATGCGCCCGAACCAAGGGGGCAAACATTGACTCTTTGATAGATTTCATCCAGTCTTGTCCAGTCACGTTGCGCCATCTCAAAGTAAGCAAGCAGATGATGGGCGAGGCTAATTGGCTGGGCGCGTTGCAGATGGGTATATCCAGGGATGAAAGTTTCGACATACTGCTCAGCTTTATTCACTAAAGTTTGCTGCCAAGTCCTGATATCCGTTTGAATTTTGCGAATCTGGTCACGCAAATATAAACGCACATCGGTAGCAACTTGATCATTGCGCGATCGCGCAGTATGCACTTTTTTACCAACATCACCGATCAACTCAGTCAATCGGCGCTCTACCGCAAAATGCACATCTTCAGCGTCAACCCCAGGGTTAAAATTTCCAGACCGATATTCTTGGCGGATTTGCTCTAAACCAGTAACAAGCATTTCCCCTTCTTCGGCACTAATGATCCCCACTTTCGCCAACATTCGCGAGTGCGCTTGCGATCCTGTGATGTCATATTCAATTAAATTAATGTCAAAACTGATGCTGGCATTAAATCGCGCGATCGCAGGATGCAGCGCTGTCTCGAAACGCTGACTCCAAGGTTGGGGGGCTGTTGGCTGGCTCATACAAAAAAACTGTGTTAATTGAGAGTTAAGTTTACTTTTTGACAGGAGGTTTTGCGCCTTTTTGTCATAAGTTCATTATTTAACTACTTTCCTTGAGCCATTTCCGTACTGCACGGACAATGCTAATACTGTCTTCAGTGTTGAGCATTTGTAAAAAGCGATCAAGTACAACCCCAGAAATCATCGGAAAAGCAGCACTAAATTCACATTCTTGGTATTGACCATTGTGTAATTGATAAACTTTTATGGTTCCATTGGCATAGCGCCATATTTCAGGAATACCTAATTGTTGATAAACTGCAAAACTTCGCATACTGGAATTAGTAATATCAATTTCCAATACTAAATCGGGGGGCGGATCTACAGAGATATCGATTTTAGTGCCTTGGATGCGATCGCTATTTTGAATATAAAAGCTAGAGTCAGGCTCTACGCCTTTGTTGATGTCTTGACGGTTGAGCGTAACTGAACCAAATTCTTTTAATGGCAAATCTAGTTCTTCGGCTAAAACCCCAACAATTCGCGCTAATAAACGGTTAATTGCTTCATGTAGGTCAGACGGCATTCTAATTTCTACAACTCCTTGGTCATAATTTAAACGTGCTGAACGGCGATCGCCCATGTCAGCAAGCATGGCTTGATAGGTTTGCCAGCTAATATTTTTTAGTACAGCATTACTCGCATTACTAATGTTTGTTGTAGCAATTTCTGGCTTGAGAGGGAGGGGAGTCGTAGTCATAAATTTGCGATCTCGCAACACAAATGATCATACAGCGCTTTGCGCTCAGACCCAAACCAAGAAGAATTTTGAAAGCGTTGCTTCGCAACGCTTTCAAAATTCTTCTTGTGGTTCGTTTGATCGGTAATTACTGTAATTTAACTTGTCATATTGTCCTAATCTTGGGTAATTCAGATATAGCGATCGCTATCATGTAGGTGGGACTTTGCGCCATCTCCATAATAGCGATCGCTATAAATCACTAACTACCAAACAAATGAGTACCTCAGAACGTATCGAACAACTAGCTGCCATAATTGCCGAAGATGTTTATATTGACATCGCCAAATGGCACTTGTACTTAAATGACGCACATTTGCATCGCCCACTTGCTGAAAAGTTCTATCCTATGTTGCTAAAGGGGATTCAGGCAGCAGATGTTACTAAAGTATTAAATGAAACGATGATTGCGATCGGTGGTGGTAATCGTGAAATTCCTTTAAGTGACTTGATTCCCAAGTCTTGTCAAAATCGATTAGTAACGATTCTAGAAGAATTTGAATATTAAAACCCTAAGCCCTGTAGCGCACTTACAGCGTGCGCCACAGATTTGCTATTAAATTACTCATGACCATTGCCACTCCTAATCCTGTCTTTCAGTCAATGCGCCGCCGTTTAGCACTGTGGTATGCGATTGTCACCGCAATTTTATTAATTGTGTTTGCGACAGGCTTCTATCTATATGTGCAGTCAACCTTAATCGATCGCATTGACGACACCATTGACCATGTTGCAGAAGTAATCGAGCGATCGCTGATTCGGTCTAACTTAATTGATTTAGAATCAGATTTTAGTCGCAGCTTTTCGGCAAATGCTCAAGCGATCGATGCCGATCATATTGATATTGACTGGTTTAGCCCCAGTGGAGAGATCCTCTGGACGACTAATGCGAATACGGAGCCATTACAACAGCGAGAGAGAGGAATCTTACAACCACTTTATCGCACTGTGCATTTGTCAGAAGCAGAACCATTGCGACAGATGATTGAGCCAATTGTGATTAATGACAAACTTTTGGGATATTTGCGAATTAGTCATCCTTGGTTTGAGGTTACGAAACCCGTTAAGCAGTTGTTTCTCGATTTGGCGATCGGCACAACGCTGATGGTATTTGTGGTTTTACTATGCGGTTGGTGGTTAGCAGGGATCGCCATGGAACCTGTGCGCGAATCCTACCAACGTTTAAAACAGTTCACCGCCGATGCTTCCCATGAGCTTCGCAATCCCATTGCTGTGATTCAAACTAATGTCCAAGTTGCCCTTGCCGATCCTAGTCCTGATCTAGAATTTCAGCGATCGCAACTGGAAGCAATTGAGAGAATTACTAGACGGTTAGGAAGATTAATCGAAGATTTGCTATTTTTAGCAAGACATGATGGTGGCATTACTAATCAGAGACGTGAGCCTTGCAATTTATCGCAAATTTTGCGTGAGGTGGGTGAAGAGCAACAGACGATCGCCCAACAAAAACAAATCAGTTTGGAGTTACCTAGCTTGGAGCCAAAACTGTTGGTGTCAGGTGATCGTGATCACCTAGGGCGTTTGTTTACCAATCTCGTCAGTAATGCGATCTCTTATACTCCCGCAGGTGGGAAAGTCCAAATTACCGCGCAGTTGATCACTTCTCAAAATCAAATCCAAATTCAAGTTCAAGATACTGGGATGGGGATTCCTGAAGCAGAGCTATCTCAAATTTTTGAGCGTTTCTATCGTTACCAACCGCAAAAAAATAGTAAGTCTAGTTCTAAATCTAGTAATCTCTATACCAGTGGATCTGGGCTAGGATTAGCAATTGCCAAAGCGATCGCTGAAAGTCATCAGGGACAAATCAAGGTAGAGAGCAAGGTCGGACAGGGAACAATATTTACGGTAAGTTTTTTTAATTCTAGTCTTTAGCTAAATGAACACGAACTTAGCCGAACACAAGTTAGTGATAAGCCTCTTACCTCATCTCAAACAACGCTAATTAACCGTGAATATGGAGAGAAGTTCGGCATCTCTATTTTTGCTATACTCCTACTGATTATTAGCTTGAGGAAAAATATGGAATGGATTATCGGTACTGTGGCGATCGCAATTGCTGCTTTTACTGCTACAAATATCGATGACATTCTCATTCTCACAATTTTCTTTGCCCAAGTTGATGATAAGTTTCGTCCGCGTCATATTCTGATTGGTCAATACTTAGGTTTTGGACTAATTCTCTTGGCGAGTTTACCAGCGTATTTAGGTGGTCTGATTATTGACCCTAAATGGATTGGACTTTTAGGGCTATTACCAATCGCGATTGGTCTTAAAGATTTATTCCAAAAACAAGAAGAAGTAACTGTACAAACTTGTACGATTTCTGAGCAGAGTAAATCGACTCTAATCGCGCCACAGACTTATCATGTGGCGGCTGTCACTTTTGCCAATGGCGGCGACAATATTGGTATTTATATTCCTTTATTTGCGAGTAGCAATGCCGTTACTCTCTCAATTACGATCGCTACTTTTTTGATTTTGATCACAGTTTGGTGTTATGCCGCCAAAAGTATCAGTAGTCATCCTGCGATCGCTAAGTTTCTTACACAATACAGTGAAGCGATCGTGCCTTTTGTCCTTATTGCGCTAGGCATTTATATCCTCTACGAAAGCAAAACCTATCAATTGCTTCCTTCTATTAAATTATGATTCTTCAGAAATTACAATTTTTCACTTTTGTAAGTTCACCGATAAAGGCTTTTAAGCTGGGATTTTCTGGAGAAAGCTTGAGTAAAGATTCATTATTAGAGTATTCCATTGATATTTTCTGATAATGCTTATAGTCTTTTTCTGTCTTCATCTCAGGAAAAATTTTACTTAAAATATTTTGACAGCCAATAGTTTCTGATCTTGCTTCTTGACAATGTAAAGGAAGTAGCCAGCATTCTATCTTGTGAACTGCGATCGCAAAAATAATCTTTTCGGCATACTGATCATAAAAATCTTCACCAATTATTTCTTTAAACTTAGCTATAACTCCTTCAATTAAATGTTCGGCTGAAATTAGTTGACCATTCTCATCTTGGTGAGGTATACCCAATTCCGAAGAGATATCAGTATCTATGTGAATAATGACATATTCATTAAGATCAAATACTGCTTGAAATTTTCGTGAGCGACAATAGTTTGTGACTTCTCCATGCCCACCACTTTTGCCAACTCTTGCTGGCTGAAGCCAGTTAACATTAATATCACGATTATTAAAATATCCTACCAAGATATTATTAATTACTTTCTGATCAGTTATTCCTTCTGCAATTCCTGCAAATGTATTCTTCGGATTATTCATATTAGAAATTATTAGGAAGTCCTCCAATGTAGCCATTCATAAAAGCTTCTGATAATGGTACAGGATCATCGTCATCTAATGGTTCAGGTGCATAGACTCGTTTGGCTTTTGTATGCCCGTCAATGTTGCGATAAATCGTAAAAAGTCTTTGTTCATCATCATGTAGATCTAATCCATCTAAGATCGCAGGATTATGAGTTGTAAATATAACTTGTTTATCATAATCAGGTTTCTTAGCTAGTTCTACTAACTCTTGAATTAGTCTTGTACATAACTTAGGATTTAGTGCATTTTCGATATTGTCAATCGCAAAAAATTTGGGTGTATCATCGCTGACAAACAATGCAAAATAAAACATCAAAAACAAAAAACCTTCATTAGAACTTCTTTGATTAAAGTAAGGTAATTCTTTATCTAAGTATCGATCTTTAATTTGAATAGTCCTTTCTATATCCGAATCTTGATGTAATTTAAAATCATCAAACCAATCTATTAGTTCTAGTTTTTGTTTAATCTCGTCAATTTTTTCTGGAGTATTACTTAAAACCCTTAATAATTTAAGTAGTCCTTCTCCCTTATTGCCTAATGGCTGAATTTGCCCTTCTTCTACAAAAGTCCGTAGCAAAGAGTTCTCAGGTGAATATATTAAAAAATCTTTTAAATCTAGTCCATGCGATAGATTTGTCATTAGTTGATTTATATCTTTATCCGCTGAAAAATTAGTCTCATCAGGTGTAATCAGAGTCGAAAGGCTATTTGCTGGTAAAGTTGAGTTGTGTGAATAAGTCACCAAAAAATCTACAAATATCCCCCAAATGTCTTCTTTAAATTTATCTGGTAATTGTGTATAATTATTAAAGTCTTGAACATTCTTCCATTTAGAATAATCTGCGTTATCATTCTGAATTATATATTTAAGAATGATTTTTTCGTCTCTTTTTAAACTTATTTTTATCTCTTTTGAAAGATTCCCCTTGTCAAAAGCCGATCGCATAAATTCTGGCTCAGTAACTCTAATCCCTCTAGGAGCCAGAAACTCATTATCTAACTTGTTACCTGCCGCCGCACCAGCTAAAGCGATCGCTTCTAAAATATTGCTTTTACCACAACCATTCTCACCAATGAACACATTAATCCGACCCAAATTTATCTTGAGACTTTGGATAGACTTATAGTTCTCGATTTGAACTTCGGTAAACATAGGATTGAGACTTAGGTGAGCAAACGTGATGAATTTAGCTATAGCTTAGCATTCACCTTAGTTAAGTAACCACCAGCGATCGCCGAAAAGATTGCCAATAAACAGCCACCCAGAATATCGCTAGGATAATGCACACCCAAATATAGCCTTGTCCAAGCGATCGCCATAAACCAAAATCCACCTGTAAACAACCAAATTAATCGCCAATGTCTCTGAAGAATCAGAATTGAGATCGCCATCACTAGACTCATACTCAGCATCGCGTGACCACTAGGAAAAGAGAAGTCTGGCTGTGGCAAAGGGGAAACCCACAGAGCAGGACGAGCGCGATGAAAGAGAAGTTTTGCAAGAAAGGTAATCAAGCCTCCGCCAATGATCACTAGCCAGATATAGCCTAGCGATCGCCATTGCTTCCCCCAGACTAAACCCATACTCAGCAAGGAAGTAATGGCGAGGATACCTACACCTCCAGCGGTTTGGGTCAAGGCGATCGCAATTTGATCTAGTTCTAGGCTTTGCAAATTATGGACTTTTTTGAGAATTATGCTGTCCCAATAAGTGATTAATGGCAAGGTGCTTATAGCGATCGCTAATAAACCAAAGGCAGTAAGCAGAGAGAGAATTACCAAATTTTTTTTTAAGGTTACTTCTTTTGACTCAGATATAGATTGAGGTAAGTACTTAGACATAAAAAATGTAGTGAATTAATTTTTTGACTCAATAGGTGTTTTGGGAAGGAATTCTGGCTGTAATGCTTAAAATGCTTGACTAGCGAGCATTTCAGCCTCGGAGGTCTAAGGCGTGTGAAATTCTTCGGGTTAAAGAGATTGAGTTGGTTATGATGTTTGACCTTTCTGAAACGCCTATAGAGGCTTTTATTAAATCTCATAGTGCCATTGCTCATTAGACTCCGCCAAAAATCTGAGCTTGCGTCCTTTACGAGATAAGAACCCCATCTTCTCAAGATCATTGATAATGCGTGTGACCGTAACGCGAGTAGAACCGATTAATTCTGCTAGTTCTTGATGCGTTAATTGCAGAGTGATTAACTTGCCAAGCCGATGATCTTCTTCACCAAAGCGTTCTGTTAACCAACCTAATAACAACCTTAAAGCTTCATCCTTAGCTCGACTATGGGCAATCTTAAGCAAAAACTCACTGGTTTGATTGCGGCGAATAATTGACTCAACATAATCTCCCCACTGCGATCGCGGAATTTCGGTTAGCTGCACATCAGTTAAGCATTCCATTTCGTAAGGAAATAATTGTGACAACTCACTGCCAATGAGATCACCCTCAGCCCATAACCCTGAGCAAATTACTTGACCATCCTCATTCCACGTTAGCGATCGCACCACCCCAGACTCAATTTTCCAGAGATAGTTAGTTCTGCGGGGCAGCATTTCTCGACGCTTATAGGTAAGCCCAGTAGCCTTTGCAAGATAAATCATCAGATACCCTATCGACAAACAGTAGATTTATTTGTATTACGTTGAAGAGTATTGTATCTTACTAAATACGGTATTCCCATGAAGTTACCGTATTTTTATTGATATTTACTTTTTGCTTTTCTCACCCCATAGCCTACGTGTTGTTACTATTCTTTAGAATCTTTAGAAAGCCTTGAGAGTAAAAGCATGGCGATCGCACCGATTACAAAACCGCTAACGTGAGCGAAATAAGCCACCCCTGGTAAATTAGGATTTGCCATTGCTGCATAAACAGTTTGTCCTGCAATCCATAAACCTAAAAACACAGCCGCAGGAATGGGAATCGCAGTTATAAAAATCCCTAAAAATACTAGACTCAAAATCCTTGCACGCGGAAATCTGACCAGATATGCACCCATTACGCCTGATATCGCACCACTCGCTCCCACCATTGGCACTAGCGACATGGGAGCGGTGATTACTTGCACCAGTCCTGCCACAACTCCACAAAGCAAGTAGAAAAATAAAAACTTCCAATGCCCAAGTTGATCTTCGATATTGTTCCCAAATAGATAGAGAAACCACATATTCCCAACTAAATGGAAGATACTGGCATGGAGAAATTGTGATGAGAATAAAGCGATCGCTTCTTTTGAAGGGTTAGCAATTAATTCCTTTGGAACTAAAGCCCAATTGTCTAGCCATTCACCAAGTTGAAAGTTTGGCAAACTAGTTTGATATCCAAAAATCAACACATTGATTAAAATCAGCGCATAGACAACTATGGAAGTATCTTGAGTCGGATTATCATCATGTAAAGGAAACATTGTTAACCATAAGCGACAGCTTTATCAATTTTAGCAATATAGCAATCATGCATCGCTTGGCGTTGCAGTCATAACCTCAAAAAACTTAAAAGCATTGCTTTGCAATGCTTTTAAGTTTTTTGAGGAGATTAATTTTTTTTGTGAGAGTGTGCATCTGTATGGCATACTCTCGCAAATTTTTTTTGCCAATCATGTTTTTTAGGGAACTAATTAAGAAATCATGGGTCTACCTGATGAGGAGGGGAAAATAATTTTAATAACTATGGAGATCGAGCAATCATGAAATGGCAGCAAAAAACCGCTCTATTACTATGCATTCTAGCTTTGGGGAGCAGCACTTTAATCACCAGTGCTGTCGAAGCTAAAAAGTCAAATAAAGTGAAACCTGCAAAAAACACTGTAACTACAACTACGACATCTGTACAGACAGTCAGTTTGACTTCACTGCAACGCACTCAAATCGTAGAGATTATCCGTGGTACAAGTACCTCTAGCTATCTAATCAATGACGGTTTACGTCAGCAAATCTTTACTCAAGTCAGTTCCTTGCCTCTAGGGATTCAGAAAAATCTAGCTCGTGGTAAAGGGCTACCCCCCGGAATTGCTAAGAAAGTTTTACTTCCCACAACTGTTGTAAGCTACGTCAATTTACCTGCTAACACGAATATTATTGTCGTTGGCTCCAATGTGGTTGTGATTGATCCAATTAAAAATATTATTCTCGATATCATCTCAAATATTCTCTAATACCAAAGCACAAAATGGCTACGCCATTTTGTGCTTTTAAAACCCTTACTGGGTTTGGTTCTTAATTCGCAAAAGTGTGGCAACACTTTCGTGCCCGCATTCCGCGCGTGCAGTACGAAAGCAAATGTTAGAAAATGTTAGCCCGAAAATCGGTGTTTTTTTATCGAGACAAGCAGTGGCACAACAGCAGGAAAAGAGAGACACCTGAAGAGTTGTATTGGTGATCTGACAATCACCAGCAAGCAAGCAAAACAACTAAAAGTAAGAGCAAGAACCCAGCTTAGTCCGCACATGGAAAAATGCTGCTTACTCAGCAGTCGTAATAAGTCCTACAAACGAGCAAAGAAAAACGTTAAGGAGTTAACAGGAATCGTGGTTAGCCACAGTACCCAACAGCGACTCGCACAGCGATACGATTTTCCAAAAGTAGAGTTAGGGGGCTTGCTAAAAAATAAGATACCAATCCAGATTTTCTAGAATCATTGGGGCGGCGGAGCCACCCCAATGATTCTGGTTTTATATTTGGTGCTTTATTAAATCGCAAGTCTCTAGTGAATACTGTAGAAGAAATGAGCTTGGACGGAGGCAAAGTAAGATTGTGAACAGGCAAAGGACAAAAAAGTGAATGGAAAGATTACAAATCTGTTACCTTGCAAGGAAAAGCAGTAGTAGCTTATTTTCAGGAAAATCAAGCCTTAATTGAGCGAGTACAGCAACAGGACTTAGCAGAGATTGTCTCCTGTCTGGGGCACAGGCAAGACGGTATTTAGAATTTATTCTCACAAATTGCTCCAAAAGAGCAACGCTTTGAAATCCTTGATTGGTATCATCTGGTTGAGCATTTACATGGCGTTGGTGGTTCCATGTGCCGACTAGAAAATGCCGAACAATTTCTCTGGGATGGTGATGTTGAGTCAGCTATAGCTTTATTTGAGGGTTGCAAATTTAAACGGGCTGTGAATTTTGTCAACTATTTACGCAGCCATTGTCTACGGAATCCTGAATATAGTTACTTCCATCACCTTGGTCTGACGATTGGCTCTGGTGCTGTCGAATCTTCGATTAAACAAATTGGGCGGCGCATTAAGAGCGCTGGTGCTCAATGGAAGAGACTGTCAAGAAAAATGTGTAAAGTCTAGAAACTAGAAGTGGAGACGATCCTCGAATAGGATGGCAAAGCGATTGAGAGCAGGTTTCCAGTCACGAATCGGCATCGTCCACTTCTTCGAGATATTCCGCATTGCCAAATAGACCAGCTTGAAAGCAGCTTCATCAGAGGGGAAAATCTGTTGAGATTTAATCACCTTCCGCAAGCTGCTGTTCAT
>NZ_NDHW01000171.1 GCF_002251945.1 Pseudanabaena sp. SR411 | reverse complement strand
CGCTTATATCTTCTGTTAAATTCGGCAACATTATTTCGCTTTTGTGTCTTCCTCTTGCTCCATAATTATCGAGACATCTTAGCCCTGTGCGCCGTTCATGCAGTCCTAGTTGCACGCTCTTCCGACTCCATCCAAAAACTGTTTCGGCTTTACGCGCTGAGCCTGCAAAGTAATCCTCGGCAACCTTTGCCATGAAGTCTCGTTTACGATAGCCTGTTAGTTTTTGCGCTGCATCTTTAACTGTGGCTTTGATTTCATCGCTGAAAATCACTCTCTTAGTCCTATATAAATTGAAAACAAGAATTTTATATCCCTATTTCTATAATCTTTGGTATCTTATTTCTTCGCAAGCCCCTTAGTAATTGTACTAACTGGACTTGCCCTATTTGTAATTGGCATCCTTAACATACTTTTTACCTCCAAAAACTAGTTAGAGCGCTCTTCTAGAAAATTAATGAACATAAAACAAAGTCTCGAATTGATTCTTCCTTCTACAGTTATCATAGGGGTTCTGGGCTTTTTTCTTTGGCAAACTTATGAACGAGAAATAAATGGTCGTGTTGATTATAAAAATGCAATTCCTAGATCGAGTACTACAGAAATTCAAAGAGATTTCCAAAGTTACCAATGTAATGTCAAGCAAGTTGTAGATGAAGATTCTCTCATTGTAAATTGTGATGCCAAAGAATTGAAGTTGAGATTATGCGGGATTGATGCTCCAGAAAAATCACAACATTTGGCTTCAGAAGCATTAAATAAACTGCAAAAGCTTGCTTATTTGAATCAAGGGCAAGTTCTGCTCACTAAAATTGAACTTGATCGCGATGGCAGCACTATTGCTGAAGTTAATGTCTGGTCTGGCAAAATAATCCCAAATTATGGACGTGAATACCTTCTAATCAATGCTGAGCTTGTAAAGGCAGGACTTGCCTATCATTACAAAATATTTTCAAGCACTTGTCACAATAAATATTTAATTAGTATTGCCGAAAAAGAAGCTATCACTAATAAAATCGGGGTCTGGTCAAAGGATAAGGAAGAAAAGCCTTGGGACTTTCGTAAGAGTGCACATTCCAAAAAATGAAGTCTTCAAAAGAGAAAATCTCCACAGTGTAAAGATTTTCTCTTTTGAAATAGCCGTTTAGAACAATGTCAGTTGTTCTCTTTGCTCACTTGTATTCTTTTGTGGAATCAGCAGTTGTTTATCTACCAACGTAAAGTCAGCTAATGATTTGAATGCTGTCGGTTCTGACTGTTTCAAGTCACTCACAGGCAGATCAAGATCGTTCACAAGCTGTGCGATGTGTTCAAGCCAGTTGTTACAATCATCAGATACCCAGTCCTCAAACTGTCTCTGCATCAGTCCCTCAATGATCGTTGTTGATGGTGGTTCTAGGGAAGCTGCACTGGAGTCTCTGCCCCAGAAGATTTCTCTGGATTCATCTAACTCTTCTACCTCTAAACCATTGTCAAATTCACTTTCATCTACAGGAACTTCATGGGTGATCGCATCAAACATCTCCTTCAAGAATCCAAACCGATTTAATTTCTGCTCGTATTCCTGTGCTTGTTCAAAGGGTTGACTGACTCGATTTTGCAGAATTGGCAGTTCTTGTCTATCTCGTTCGAGAGTTTCTTGGGCTGTGGTTAGCTTGGCAGCGATCGCATTTCTCACCACATGCAACAGTGAACTATAGGGCTGCTGACACTCTGCATTAAATTCATAGCCTGAATTGATGCTCATACCAATATACCCGTTGACCTCTGAGCCAAATCTGCTCAGATATACATTCAGTCCTGCAAATTGTCCAATTTGGATTTGGGTCAATCGATAGCTTTCTTTCAACCTTTGCACTTGTTCAGTAATGTGATGATCGATGAGTACGGCTTTATCTAGCATCACTCCGCGATCGCTGATGAATTGTTTCAGATTTGCTTGAGATACTGTGGCTAGGTCGGCTTGAATGCGCTGAATTTGGGCGGGATAATTGGTATTTACCATGTCAGTGAGGTACTGAATCTTGGATTTATCCCTAAATTGCCTGTCATTATAGGCTTGCAACTGCATTCCCAATCCTTGCAATTCGGCTTCGAGGGTGGCTCGTTCCATGATTAGGGGATCACCTGAGGCGATCGCTTTCATTTGGGCGGCATTAAGAACTGTCTCATCAATGTCTTCGATGGTGCGGTGCGTCCGATCACCCGACATCACTTGTGAAATCATCCGTTGCTTGTTCTCAATTGCTTGCCATAGGAACGAATCAAATCCTGCTTGGTTATTCCTACCTTCAGTAACATAGCGAAAGATGAAGACATCACTCCATTCATTGCCCTGTCTCACTGCTCTCCCTTCTCGTTGTTCGAGATCCGATGGTCGCCACGGACAATCGATATGGTGCAAGGCGATGAGTTTGCTTTGCATGTTCACGCCTGTTCCCAGTTTTGATGTCGAGCCAAAGACAATCCTAATTTTGCCTTCGTTGATCGCTTCAAACAGTTTGGCTTTCTTGGTATCGGTGTCGTAATCATGGATAAAGGCAATCTGGTCGGCGGGTATGCCTAGCATCACAAGGGTGTCGCGGATATAGCAGTAACTATTCCACCTATCTTTTTTGGGTGTATTGCGATCGCAAAATATCGCTTGGGTTCCTCTGGCGATCGCGGTGATTGTCCAGATTTGCCAGACATTCCACGCACAGGCGAGCAGTTTGTTATCAATCCATTCGCTTGCTTCGGGCGATACCAATTTAGTATGCATACAAGCTTTGGCTCCATCACCCGTAATTTTGAGCATGTTGTCAATTTCGGGTTTGACTTTACGTTTTGATACTGCTTCAGCGCGATCGCAGAGTTTGTCCATATAGGCAATTTGCTCTGGCGACGGCTTACAGGACATCACATGGTAATGGGGTTTAGGTGTTTTGACTTCGGCAAGAGCTGCGGTCTGGATATCGGTGACTTGACACCACATTGCCATTAGTTCGGGCATGTTCACGAATTCACGTAGGCGTGTTTTCGATTTCAGTTTGCCTGTGGGACTGATTTCTAAGGCGGTACTGGTTTCACAGAATCTCGAACAGAAGCTGTCGAAGTGCGTTAGTCCTTGCTGTTGCAGCAGGTCTAATTGCAGATAGCGCATCCATACATCCATTTCAGCCATAGTGTTGCTCAGGGGTGTGCCTGTGGCAAAGATGACTCTTTTACCGTTGGTGAGCAGGTATCGCACTTTCATGAAGGAGTCATGGGCGCGTTGGCTGTAACCTGTGGGAATGCCCGCCACATTGTGCTGGGTGGTCAAGATTTGCAGGCGTTTGATTTGCTGTACTTCGTCTAGGAAGAGCGCATCAATGCCTAGTTGCTCGAAGTAAATTACGCGGTCTTTGCGATCGCTGTTTTCGATTTCTTGGATGCGTAATGAGATTTTCTTTCGCATCGCTTCCAGACTGCGGAATACTTGTCTTGATTCTTCCTTGTTGGTTGATTCAAAGATGGAGCTAATCGCTGACATTTGCTCTTCCAAAAACATCAGTTCTGTTGCTTCGCTAATCTGCAAGTTGAAGAATTGTTCGTATGTAAGAATAATTGCATCGTAGTTGTGGGTGGCAATTTGACTCAGCAGGACGCGGCGGCGATCTTTGGCAAATTCTTGGGTATTCGGTACAAGAATTTTAGCTTCAGGGTACAGTCGTCGAAATTCTTTGCTGTAGCCTGGCAAGATCGATTTCATGGTTACGTGCATGACTTTGTGCGCCATGCCTTTGCGTTTTAACTCCATGCCTGCGGCAATCATCGTGGCGGTTTTACCGTAACCAACCCGATGGGCGGCGAAAGATGCTCTTTGTCTTTCCACTCGCCGCACGAAGTTGCGCTGGTGGCTTCGCATCTCGAAGTCGGGAGCCATATTGGGGAAGGTTAGATGAGAGCCGTCATACACGGTATCGCGATAGAGGTTGTGGTATTGGTTGTAGTGCAGACATAGCTGTTCGGCGCGATCGCCTTCACTCCAAATCCATGCTTTGAAAGCAGTTTGGATTTTGTCTTGCATTGTCCGTGATGCTGTGGTGGCTTCTACATTCAGGATGGCAGTGATGTTGCCATGTTTGTCTTTGATATATTCATAGACTTTGGGATCTTTTTGGTTGAGCGCACAATCGATTAGTTCGAGGGCAGTGTAGTTGGTGGTTCCCCATTCGGTTTTGTTTTGGGGTGAGTTGGTCAGTTTGCTGTCCCCTTTGATTACCCAAATATTGGCGGGGTCGGGATGAAATTTGACGGTGCTAGTTCCTGCTTTGCTCAGGAGTTGTTCGCTAAATTCTTTGATGACATCTTCGGGCAGCCATGTCGTTCCTAGTCTGACGCGGATGGTATTGCGTAGGATTAGGTTTAGTTCTTCTGGGTTCATGGCATTGACGTTGATGCCCAATTTGATGGCACAGCGTACTTTGATGTCTACGTCTGCCGTTTCGGGCAAACAGGGGACTGGTTGATTGCTGCTAATAATTTGGTGGTATTTGTCGATGTTCAGCCAGTTGGGGACTCCGCTTTCTTGCCATGCGACGATTTTGTTGAGTCTAGCGACGACGTTGCCACTGATGAATTCTTCTCTGGTGATCCATTCGGTATTGCTGGTTTCTTGGATTGTAGCTGGTGGGATTGTACCGTTGTAGAAGATATCGCCTTCTAGTTCGCTGATGACGGTGCTAAAGCTTTTGTCGATGAGGTTGGCGATCCAATCCAAGTCAATATAGCTTTTGGCATCTAGGCATTGGGCTAGGGCATCTTTGGCATTGTTGGCACGATATCTGGGTGTTGCCCTGACGGTTCTTTGATGGAAAATGGGGGCTTTGGCGGGACTTTTGCCTTTGCCGCGATCAATTTCCAATGCTCTCAATCGATAGTAGTTAGGGTCTTCTTGGAAAATGCTGAGGTTCTCTTTGTTGGTGAAATGTCCGAATCTAATTGCGAATTCATCATATTTTTGAATGAGAATCTGACGCAGTTTAGCTAGTTCTTTCTCGTCTTCGTACTGCTGCATTCTCAGCACTAGTTCGAGGATCTTGGCGACAGACATGGCGGCACGAATGCGTTGTTGTTGGTTTGCAACTAGTTCTAATTGGTAGTCGGTGCGTCGATAGATTTGTCCTTCATGTTCACAAAAAGCGTTGGGCAGTACTTTTTGTAACTGTGGTGGAATTTGGATTATTTTGGTTTGAGTTACTGCTGGTTCGTAGAATTTGTTCAACGCTTTACCGATTTTTGTAATCTCGGCTCTCAGGTCAAGGTTGGCTGGGGCAGTTACTCCTAAATGCTCTCCACCATATAGTTTGGCGATGGTCAATTCTCCAAGGATATTGCGGAATTTCAATGGGGATGTAGTCATGGGCTTTTCCTTAAATAAAAAAGCACCTCATTCCTTTTAAGGAATGAGGTGCTTTGCGACTTTTCTGGGTGAATACTCCGTAGATCTGCCGCTAGGCTACTCAAAACAACGAGATCTCAAGCATAGATAAAGGTTTGGCAACAAACTTGCATATTGCTTCAAATCTAAGTGATATTGATATAGATCTAAATGCCTTACTGGTAAATAGAAAAAACAACGAATCCCCATCACATTTTGAAGCGACGCTACCGCAATGGCGATCGCTTTTTTGTTGATTAAAGTTTATATAGCGATCGACCTATTAATAGGGTTTGTAAGTCTAAAATTTTGAAGTAGCCTTAAAGGTAATGTGTTATGACTTCGCGCTTCTAATCGGTTGGAACTGTTGCGATAACTGGTATTTTCTAAAGTATGGCTATTTATCTATCCGCTGAACATCGACTCTCTATGCAAACCCACGCCGAAGCAGCTTATCCAGAAGAATGCTGCGGTTTGCTTTTGGGTCAGATCCAATACTCAGATCCTCCTATCAAGATTGTTAGTGAAGTTCGCGCCATGCGTAATATCTGGGACAAAGAATCGGCTCTTAATTTTCAATTACCTTCAGGTTCTGATCCTAGTTTCCAAGAAGGGCATGATGTCAGTAAGATTGACCGCTACAGCATCGATCCTGAAGAAATGCTCGGCGTTCAACAAAAGGCACGGGAATGCAGTTTGGAGATTATTGGCATTTATCACTCCCACCCAGATGCTAGAGCAGTACCTTCTGCCTTCGACGAGGCGATCGCTTGGCCACTGTACTCCTATGCGATCGTTTCTGTTTTCCAAGGGCAAACAGACGATCTACAAAGCTGGCTGCTTGATGACAAGGGTAGCTTCCAAAGCGAACCGATTCATCTCTTGGAAACTAAGCAGATCCTTTAAGAGTTTCATAGTATTATCCAGATATTAAGTATCCCATTCTATTCCTCAAGGATTGCCAAAAGCATTCAAGTGCAAGAACTTGGAGATATGTAGCATCAATTGAAACACATCGTAAAAGACAGTTGTCCTTGAGCCAACCACTATTGTTATCCTGCTGGCACTAACCCAACAACTCTTGACCATGCGCCGCTGCCGCCCTTTACTTTGATCGGAAAGCACAGGATAGTGCTACCAACAGGTGGCAGTTGGCTCAAGTTTGTTAATTTCTCGATTTGACAGTATTTTCGCTTTATCCCTGCAAAATGAGCCGACCATAAACGTTTTGAGTCTTGAAAAGTTGCCCACTCATTGCCAATAATTGGGTAGGAACGATCCAAACTCCATGCATCAGTGCCAATCACTCGTACACCTCGATCTACAAGATAAAGAACCGCTTCCTCTCCTAATCCACACCCGTAACCAAAAAATTCTTCTTTACCCCATACTGCATCCGCTCCTGTACAAAAAAGCACTATCTCGCCAGGGGTAATGGTGTGGCTTAATTTCTCTAAGCGCTTCTCTATGTCTTCGGGTTCGATCAAATAGCCTGTGGGTAGATCCGATACGTCCAAAACGATAGCTTGCCCAGCGAACCAATCCAATGGAATTTCATCAATTGTCCAAGCAGGCTGTCCCTCCGAGGTTGGGGCGTAATGCCACGGTGCGTCTAAGTGAGTACTAGCATGAGTTGATGCTTCAACAATTTCACCTGCAAAGCCTAGTCCATTAGGAAGAGCGGTTGATGGGATGCCAAACATAAATTCCCACATCTCGGCACAATCTTTATGCGAGATGCGTTGTATGCGGGGAGGAGTGGGCTCGCTTGCTGTTGGTTCAAGTGGACGACTGAGGTCGATTAGTTGAACGTGCTTCCCCAGAAGTGCGACAGTCTTTTGATTAATCAAGGTGCGCTTCTCCTGCACAAGTAATCCTTACTTCACTTTTTATCGTCTCACAGATAACTCTCAAATAGGGGGAAGAGTCATACAATTGTGAGAAAGCAGCTTTAACAGATGTTCTGAATCCGCAATTTCGATGTGCAAGTAGTCATAGATTTGTTCTCAATTAAAAAACGAGTCAATCCTATTAAGAATTGACTCGTTCGGTAGTTTTGGTGTGGTTACTCTCTAGCTCGGTCGCTAGGCTGCCTCTACAAACCATTGGTTAATCGTGATTGGCTCCTGATTGACTGTGTGTTTACCCGATGGAACTGTCTTTACCCAATCAGGATATTTATAATTTGTTCGATTCATTGCCATCTGTTCAGTTTCTGTGAGCTTGCGGAAAATCAAAATGTCAGCAACCACTTCCGTGTTGGCAAATTTCTTAAAAGCGATGTCTGGTAATCTGATTGCGGTCACTAGCTCTAACTTACTTGCTAGATATCTCCGAAAGCTAGTATTGGCAGCATCTAGGGTGAAACAACTGGTAATCAAGCATATCAGTCCATTTTCTCGCACTAAATCTGCACATTTCGCGAGGAAATAGTTATGGATGCTTAGGTTCAGGTGAGCATAGCGCGGATCGTAGAGTTTGTAATTGCCAAAGGGAACATTACCGATCGCTAGGTCAAAACTGTTGTCACTTAGGCTCACTGTCTCAAATCCCTGAGCGTAAATCAGCGCTTCTGGGTATAGCAATCTCGCGATTTGGGCAAAGATCGGGTCTAGTTCTATACCTACCCATTGAGATCGCTCTCTCATCAGCGCGGGTTGGCATCCCATAAACGCTAGGGTGTTGCACGCTGGCTCGATGATCGCTCCACCCGTAAAGCCAATATCGCTGAGAAGATCCCACATGGCGCGGATGACTTCAAAACTCGTTTGGTAGGCAGTTGCGGTTGCGGATTTGGCAGCTTGGATTTCAGTCTGGGTCAATAGTTGGCTCAGTTTTTCATGGCATCGATGCTGCCAAGTGTTACCTTGATGGTTGGCTTTCACCCAGATATCGGTGAGGGTTCCCCATCCCGATACTTTGGCAAGTTCTACCTGTTGTTGTTGTGTTGCTGCTGATATTGATTTACTGAGGGCGATCGCTTCGACGGTTGCTTCTGCTTTTACTCGCAATGGGCTATCAAAATGCTGCTCGATTTCTGGCGTGATCTCAAATATGGGTTGGTACATGGTTGGCTTTTTCCCTAGTTTTTATTCTTGCGAATAAGCGCTAGCTATGAAAAAAGACATGACTAGTTGTCATGTCCCTCCTCAGATATTGGTTCAAAATCCTTTAGTTGCCTTTGCCTTTGTTTTTTAACTCAGGACAGAAACAAGAGCTTTAGTCTCGGCTATTAATGGAAATTAAAAAACGCAGGATAAATACAAATAGATTAATGTAAGTGAGATACATCGAAAGTGCTGCGGGAAGGTACTGCTCATCTCGGTAGCTGCGTGGCAAAATAAAGAAATCAACCACTGCTGCTCCGACAAACAAGAGAACACCGATCGCAGAAATTGAGACTTCTAGAAAGCTGGGGATATAAATCCCCAATACAGATAACAGTAGTTGACCTATCATCACCACACAAAGGGCGATGATTCCCAATTGAATCGTTTTAGTCAACGCCATGCCGTCTTGCTCGGAAAGATTAGACCCAATCGATCTTGCGCCGATAAACGTCACTCCACAGCCCAAAGCTGCAAATCCAACTCCATTGATTCCGACTCCCTCGGTTTGTAAGGCTAGGAACACTAGCCCACTTAAGGTATAGCCCGACAGCAAGCTATAAGTTGCTAGAAGCGGCAATGCTAGTACATTATTGCCTTTCTCGGCAACACTAGAAGCAACAAAAAACAGAATCAATTCCAGCACGATCGCAGCGATAAATGTGGGCATGAAAACTTGAGGATTGTTCTGAAGAACCTGCAAGCCACCAAAGGTTCCGACTGCGGTTAAAACCAATCCACCACCTAACCAAGGTAGAGCATTGGCAATGACATTGGGACCAATTAGGGATTGAGATTTTGCATCTTGAACGGCTTTGTGGAAATTACTTGTATTGCTCATGATTTTCTAATAATGAATAAATGTAAATAGCAGTCAACAGTAGTAAAAGAGTCATGTTCTATCCTTCAGTATTGACAAAAAAGAACTAAAGACATCAAGGGTTTTGCAGAGATTCGAGGACTTTTTGACTGACCTTGCTAGCCTTGGATGAGTTCTGTAACAATTTCGGAATGCGATGTGAGAATCCCCATACAAATAATGAGGTAATCAAGCTGACCATTACCCATTCAGGAGGCACTAGGTCTGGATTGATAACTCGGAGTAGTAAACGCATTCCAACCAAGGCAACTGCAAGATACCCAGCATCTTCTAAGTGCGTGAATTCCTGCAAACAACGAATGAATAAACCCGCAAGAAACCGCAGTGCGATTACTCCGATCGTGCCTCCGAGAATAATCAACCAGAGTTCCTGAGAAATCGCGATCGCCGTGGTTACACTGTCCAAGGAAAAAGCCAAATCGGTTAAGACAATCAAGGGAATAATCTGCCAGAGCGATCGCGCTTGCTTAGGATTACTTACGTCTGGCGGTTCCGTTGTGAAATATCGCCAAGCCAACCACAGGAGGTACAGCGCTCCTGCAAGTTCAAATTGCCAGAATTGCACAACCCATGCTGCACCTATAATCAGCAGTATGCGGAAACCGTAGGCAAGCCCTAAACCAATATTTAAGGCGCGTCGTTCTAGTTTTGGGTGCTGTAATGTTTGAGTTAATGCGGCGAGGGCGATCGCATTGTCTGCGGAAAGGACTAACTCCATCACAACTAGGACTATTAGCAAAAACAGTGTTTCGACTCCTAGATTAAAAGGAGAATTGAAAATTTGATCCAACATTGATTCGATTCCACCTCGTGTTTGGGCAAATGTAATAGAAAATCAGAAGTTAGACGGGTAATTTAGTTAGCCATACAAGATAACCTGCTCTTTGCCATGCAAGCAGTCCACCTTTCAAAACATAAACCTTGCAATAGCCCCTCTGAGTCAGTTGTTGAGCGACAGACAAACTTCGCTGTCCAGTTAGACAGGTAATTAAAATTGGCTTGTTTTTGGGAATGTTCCCAAGTAAAACATCTATATTCAGTCGTTGTGCTTTTGGCATCATCCGAGTCATGAATCTTGGGTTCTGCACATCAACCACAAGCAGATTACTCTGCTTGCTTTTAGCTTCATCTGGGGTCAACAAAATGGGGCTAATTTTCCGTTGATCGTCGATCAATTGAGCTGTCATTGATTTTCTCCTTATAATCGTTCAGTAGCCAGTAGCGCCAAAGAAGTTATGCTCTTTGGGAAATCAAGTAACTTGCTCCACATAGAACTTGATTACTTCTCTAGGACTATTCAATAGTCAATGAGGAATTGCCGAGGGAAAGCTATGGTGGAAAAACTAGCTCAATAACAATGCTGGAGCTAGAAAAGCCGCGTTGAAAACCATCATGGGAATTCATGATTAAAAAGTCCTTTAAGTTTTGTAGGTATTAGGTTAAAAGAGATGACATTAATCGCGATTAAATGTCACTGTTTTTGGGTCTAGTAGTTGAATAAGAGAACCATTGCCGCCATTGCTAAAACGATCGCGCTAATTCCCATCAATTCAGTTTTGATTTTAGAGAGAACATAGGCAGGTTTTAGCCAAAACTCAAGAGGGCGAGCGATCTGAGGCATTACAAACCAAGTAAGAATGATCGTCGTAACAAAAAGATTGACAAGCATTGAGTTGGCAAAAGACCAAGACTGCATAATTCCCAAAGATTCAACCAGTTTCGATTGCAGAAATACGACTGGATATAGCCCTAAGACAACAATCAGTGCTTGCTTCCACGATGAAGGACCTAAGTTAGTTACCTCTACTCCAGATTGATTGGAGAACCAACCTTCTAAACCAGTTGTAAAGGATTTAAATCGGTAGGCTTCAAAAAATTGCTGTCCAGTTTTCATGATCTCTTTGCGATCGCTAGAGTGCAACCAATCATTAAGATGAGTTGGTGAATCGAAGTGCATTACTGAGTAAAACTTGAGCACACCGTTTTTACACTCTAAAGGTGAAGGCATATCAATTTGAATGTATCCCTCTGCCTTTTGAATACTATGAACTAGAGATTGATGCCATTGGCGAAAAGCAATTTGTTTGTCCTTCGAGACTATATGCTCGATAACAGCACTTGAATAAAAAATTTCATCCTGTACCCGATTAGCCGTCAACATGATTTATGATTTCCTTCTTCAAAAGATTAACAACAGCTATATTTGCGATTCAATAGCTTATTTGGGTGAGTAATCTCTACTCACTTGTTTAACGATATAGATGCTTGATTGCAATAGTAGAGTGTGCGGCGCAAACCGTCGCATACTCTACTATTCAGATAAAAATCGAACGCAAACTAATCAACCCAGCAACCAATCCTGTGCCGATCGATGACTGCAAAAACAGAACATAAGCAGTTATCATTCAGACACAGATAGATGTGACGGATGGCAACTACAAAAAATAAAGTTTGCAGTAAAGAGTTAATAGAAGTAGAACAAAAACTTTAGGCTCTGACAAAAAAGACCAGCAAGCATTGTCTCAATTAAGGGACAGAAACTTTTGCTTGACAGTTCTTTCCCAATATTGAGCGGTGAAATGGTTAAGGTTTGAGCTAATAGCCGTGCTTGAGTGAAGACTCAAATATCGGTGAACATCTGCATTCATGTCTACACAGTTTATAGTGCTTTATTTTTTACGTAAACGTTCCTAATTATATCACAAGAATCTATTGAAAAACGATTATTTAATAATTGCTCGGCAGTTTAAAGCTAATTATGTCCTAGGAGGTACGGGCAAATACCACACAGATACTCAAATTAGAATTGCTGGTTTTGAGAAAACTAGGCGATCGCTATAACGAATCAGGACGACCCTGTTTATTATGGGGTGGTTTAGCCTAATATCTTATTCAGGATATTAGGCAGAATATTGCCCAAGAACAAGTCATGATGGAAATGAGAGATATCGCGATAATATCTGCTGATACACCCCGTACTCCAGGATGGTTGCGGTTGGTTATCGTTTCTGACACACATAATGTCGATCTGCCTATTTCTCTTTTCCCTGAGGGGGATTTGTTGATTCATGCAGGAGACCATACGAAGAATGGACTTTTTTCTGAGCTTACTGATGCGGCAACATGGCTACGTTCGCTGGCGACTCGTTTCACCTATGGCGTTGTGTCGATCGCGGGAAATCATGACAAGCCACTAGACGTAGAGACATGGCTCCAAGCTGCCTCCCTTTCGCACCCAGAAGAAATATGGAGCAGTGAATTGATGACTACTGCACTGGGCTTGTTCAAGGACAACGACATTGACACTCTCTATGCGCCCATGCGACTGCTTCAGCATTCTGCTGAAGTGATAGCAGGATTGAAGTTCTTCGGTTCACCATACATAGGTTTGACACCTCGCCGACAGGCGATGACCCAAGATAATCCTCTGCGCTACGAGGGTTTTGCTCGCGACCCTCAGCGTTTAATAGAACTTTACGCGGATATACCCTCTGGACTGGATGTGTTGATCACGCATAGCCCACCTCTGGGAATTCTCGACTCCAGTGTGCAATATGGTGGAGTTCTGCGGGAAAAGCCGATTGCAATTGGCAATGTGGCTCTACTGGAGCGTCTGCGAGAAATGCTCCCAGATGAGCGCCCGCGACTACATATTTTTGGTCACGAGCATGACTCTAGAGGGGTATTCTGGGATGAGGAATTGGGGATTCTATTTGTCAACGCAGCTGCTGTAAATGGCGATCAAAGTGTCATTAGGCAGGGAGAGAATTATGTCATAAAGGAAGGTTTCCGTCCTTGGGTCATCGACATTAGGGTTACTCTCTAGTCCTAGTTATCAGTAATTGGATGGGTATCAACAGTTGTCTATGGATTGCTTTAAAATAGAAGCTCTATGTATGGGAGTGGCTCTAACTTGCTGACAAAGGAACAAGCCTATCAACTTGCAGAACAGTAGATAAGAAAGAAAGACATATCTACCATGATTATTGCTAAAGGATGGAGCGAGCACTCCATCCTTTAGTTGGCTATGCCGCAACTAGTTCGCACACTATGGTCTTTTGCTGTGTTTTCAGCGAAGCTGTGTATTCGCCCACCAATACTTTGGCGGAGTCTTTGGCGACTAGTCCTAGCAGGTATGGCTTTTTCCTACTTTTACGGATGACTTCAATCTGATATCTGCCATCTTCTTTCCGTTGAGATACAAGAATGGGAATACAGGCATGTTCTCCATTTCCTGTCCATTTGGTTGATGCGAGTTCTCCATACTGTGCACCTACTACTTGCAAGCGCATCAGTTGGTTGTCATGAAGGCGATCGCAAATTTCGGGCAGAAACATATTGAAGACAACGCTTGCCGTGCCATGATCGCCATTGTGACTGGCTTGCCACATGGCGGCGGCACAGGTTTGCGCTGTCTGCTCGCTTTTGTTGCGGAGTTTCTCGCCTAGTCCTTTTGCCCACTGCACTGCTGCTCTCAAGATTTTCTTGCGGGATTCCCGATCGCTTGATAGTTTCATTGCCTCCCTAATCTTGCTGGTATATTCATCACGACGGGCGATCGCTCTTTTGTAGAGGGTTTCACTCGGCTTGACAAATAGTTCGCGGAATTCGAGCAGGGTACGCTCATGTAAATCTACGGGCTGCCAGATTTCGTTCACGGATTGAATTAGTAAGGAAATTGCATCGTTATATTCTCCACTTGCTTCCATTCGTCTAGCTGGTCTTTTACATTTCTGTTTAGCATCGTAGTAGCTGCCATAGACTCCTTGCTGCTTGCGATCGATTAGCCAATCTAGTTTCGGTAAGCTTTTGCCGACTTCATCCAGAAAGGTTTGGTCATGGCTAAGGTCGGATTTGAGCCGATCTACGGCAACTTGGACTTCTTGGGCTAAGCCTGCAATGTATTGATGATGTCCTGTTGCCCAAGCGGTGGCTAGGTAATAGGTAATCAGTCCAATTTGGTTTTCAGTAGATCTAAGGGCGACTTCTGCTAATGTGCCTTGCACTGGTACTTTGTCGGGTTTGTAAGTGGTGGGCTTGATGTGGTGCTGACGAATTTCTTTGGCGATTTCTGGTAGTTTCTTAACTGATTTCACGCAGAAAGTATCACCATCAAAGTCCATGCCGCAATAGTCACGGGCAATGTCTGGGTTGACATACATCGTTCCCTGTTGGTTGAGTCCTTTGATATGTTTGTTTGTCCAGATCTGCAAGTCATTGCGATCGCGGATCGGATAGCGGAAGCCTACATATTCGCCTTCGGGCATTTCAGGAATGTTCATTTCCAGTTCTCCTAGTTCGGGGCAGGGTTGGGCCATGAAGCTGGAGAAGTTGATACCGCCACTAGTAGCTAGAGTTAACCACCTTCTTCTTACTAAGTCCTCAATCTTTCGCACCACATAGGGATGTTCTAGCAGTTGCCCATAGATGTCATGTTTGAGGATTTCCGCTAGGATTTTGCCATCGGCTTCTTCCTCATTGGTTTCGGCTTCAGGATCATCGGTTTTGACCCACTGTTCTGTTTGTACTAATTGGCAAAGTTGTTTGATGTCTGATTGGGCTGCCACTAGGGTTTCCGCTTTCTGTTGGGTGGTGGGTAAGACATCTTGGGCGATCGCCTGTTGGCTAAACCATTGCCAAACGGTGTAGGAAGTTTTGACTCTGCGCTTTTGAGCAAAGTTAACGATTCCTAGTTTCAGGTTAGCTAGTTTGTGGATGCCCAGTTCAGGTTTGTGTCCTTTGAAGCAAGATAGGGGCAGAATTAAGTCAATGCCTTTTGGACAATTTAGGCTGAGCTGCAATGTTCCTTTAGCGATCCATTGATTGGCGATTCCTGCCCGAAATTGGAATGGGGTATTGGCTGGGATCACAAAGTCTTCGCTTTGGCGCAGTTGGTTCAGAAATTCATGACCGATCTTCCCGTGACAGTCATCGGTATGATGTTCTTTGTCTTGGACAATCAGGATAGTCACTCCTTCGATACCATAGATTTTCAGGCATTCGGTCATGAGGATGGAGCCGTAGTTGATTTGTCCCATCGCTGTAGGGAAATATGTGGCAAAGGGGTTGAGTCCTTGACTGAAGAAGAAGTCTCCATGTTTTCTAGCTCCCGATGCTCCTGCTAGTTGGTATTTGCCTAGCCCTTTAGTTAAGGCAGCGATCGCTTGTTTCTTTAGGGGGGCTATGCTTTTGGCGGCGGTGCTGCGCTTGCTGGCGGATTTGCTGGTTTTGGTAATGGTTTCGGCTTTGGCGATCTTTTGTAAGTAGCTAGAAATGTTGCCGATGCTGAGGTTGATGTCTGGATGCAGGGCTTCGAGCAGGGTGTCCCGAAATTGGATCTCGTTATCGACAATCTCTCCTGTGGCGAGGTTGGTCTTGGCGATCGTTAGCATTTATTTTTGTTCTCAAAGTAATTTAGCGACTAGATCCAACGATTTGGATCTAGTCGCTTTTGATTTTCGTTTCTAGATGGGGACTAGGCTGCTTTCTTGTTCAGGTCTTGGCGATAAACGACAAATCCATTCTTTTGCAGTTCGTCAATGGTGGTGGGCTTTGAAGGTAGAAAGTTGATCTTTCCTTCTTTGGTTACCAGAATCTTGCAGCCATAATGGTTTTGCAAACGTTGAATCACCTTCTCAATCGGCAGGTTGATGTTCGCCAAAGCCCATCCCTTCTTCGCTTGGTATAGCCACATCTTGTCTGTGCTAACTTGTGGTTTACGGGCTTTGGGTTTGCGGCTGGTTTTAACCACTGCATTGCTGGCTGCTACTGTCTTCTCCAGTTCCTTGACGGGGATTTGTTCGTTGATATGGACGATCAAGGCTCTGGTGGTTACGTGCAGTTCTGCTTGACTCAGCTTATCAATGATTTTATCGGCTAGTTCTTCAGGGGTATCGAATCTTAGTTGACGAGCCATGTTTTTAGTCTCCTGATTTTAATTTGTGGTTGACAATCGCTCACGGACTTTACGCGCTAGCGTTCTTCTTGTTTCTCTTGCTTGTCAATGTAGATTTCTTTTTGATAGATATCTACATTGACAAGATTGCTATTTGAAACTAGGCGGTTAGGTGGAAGAGCAATTCTTTCTTCTTCAGTTTTCGCCAGTTAGGGATTCTGCGTTCTTTGGCTAGGGGTCTTAGTTCTTGAACGGTCATTTTCGTGAGTGGCTTGGTAGCGACTTCGGCAATGATTTCAGTCTTTACTTCCTTTACCATAGCTTTCAGTTTTGGTGCTGCTTTTGCTGAGGGTAAAGCTTCCATTGCATCTGGTAGCTCTGGTTTTGTGGCTGTGAGATGCTTGACTGTGGCTTCAGGTGTTTGCCCTTGAGAAGTTAGAAGGGATTGATCGGTAGGTTCAGTCCCTAGAAATGATAGTAGGGCATAGATTAGTGCGGTCAATAATCCCAGTAATGCAATCAGACTCACAGTCACAAGGGCTTCGACTGCAATCTTGAAAATTGATGGTGGCTTCATAGTTTTTCCTAATAATTTGTTGATTTTCTTCAATACTTGTGTGGGACTTGGTAAGTCAGATCTCTGTCAATTCACTCGAATTTAAGCGAGATCGCTAGACTGATTTTTAGTTCAATTCTCTTGTTGTATTTTTTTTAGAGAAGATTTGCGGATAGTCTTCGGTCAGGGTTTCCAGATGTCTTGTCGCAACTTCGCGGCAATGTTGCGGGTCTGTGGTGTATTCGTTCATTGCGGCTTTGACGAAGTACTCGGCATAGGTCAGCATTTCCAAGATGCTCGGATCTACTTTGGAGATTTGGTCTGGATGTTGAGCGAGGTATTCTCCTAGTTCCTGCACGCTTGCTTGTACTGCGTCAAGAAGCAGGTCTTTGATTTGGATTGTCCGCTTTGTGCCATCTCTAAAGGTCAATATTTTTGTGCCGTCTGTTAAATCGGTGATTCTTGCATTCATCGATTTAGCTAGGTCAATTAGCTGTTTGGTCGTCTTCAGACAGCGCGATTTCGATCTGAATACCTGCGCCTGTGTCTTGCCTGTCATCGCGCCTATTGCAATTTTCATGGTAGTTTTTCCTACTATGTCTCTGGTCGCGGACTTCAAGCGTAAGCGCTCTTCTGGTTTCTGCTATACAACTACCAATGGCAATTGACGCTTCAGACTAATTAATCAATAATTGCGTAGTGGTTGGCTTAATGAAAATATGGTTGCTTATCCAGACTTTGAAATATTGCAGAATTTAGATAGAGATACTTATGTTGTCGATGTCTCTAATTCTATCTATTCTGCTGAAGGTCGAACTCGTGCAGTTCTCAAGTATTTTTATTTTAATGAAAGCTCTGATTGGTATGGCATAGATGCGGTTGTTCTGGAGGTTGAGCGGTTCCAACGGTTACGTCACTCTGGCATCATCTCTTATCTTGATGCTTTTCCAATTGAGGATGGTTTTGGTATTTTGCGCGATTATGTTGCAGGTAGTCCGTTATCACCTGAACTAAATTTATCTGAAGATACAATTTATGACGTGACGTTGAAGTTACTGGATATTTTTAAATACTTACAGGAATTGGAAGATCCAGTATTTCACGCTAATGTGAAACCAAATAATGTGTTTATTGATGCTGATTATAATGTTTACCTTACTGATTTTGCATTCAATTATAGAAGTCTTTCTAAAAAGGAGCTTATAGCTCAAAAATATAGCTTCGTCTCTCCTGAATATTGGCAGGGTAAGTCTTTGCTTCCTTCTTCAGATCTATACAGTGTGGGATTGTTGTTGATTTGCTGGTTTTGCAAGATTTCTGTTACTGATATCCCTAGTCTTTACGATGGCGATCGCTTGACGTTTGAGTTCTCTAATCCTCAAGTCAATGATTGGCTTCATCAATTGGTTAAGCCTAATCCTCGCTATCGCTTTAGTTCGGCAAGTGATGCCCTGCAAGCTCTGCTCAATATCTCCTATTTCAAGGTTGAATCCTTGCCGAATGTGTTTATGCGTTTAGGTAAGCGCACTTATCAATTAAGTTTCGAGTCTCCTCTACCTTGTTCTCTGGCTTCTCGCTCCTATGGGGATACTGTCACAGAGTCTTTTGTGGTTAGCAATTCTCGTCACAATCTTCAGTTGATGGGTGAATGGGTAGTCTCTCCTGCGGAACAGTCTTGGATATCGATTGATCCTTCTCGTTTTCAAGACAATGAGACTCGGTTTTGCTTACAGGTTGATACTCAAAATTTGCATGAGAATTCTACTTATCGTCGTCATATCCAATTATTGACTAATGGGGAACCTGCTTCTATTAATCTGGAGATTAAGGTTGATACAGCGAAGTTCTTTACTAAGCCGAAAAAATGGCTTTCGGTTGGCAGTATTGGGCTGATATTTCTTGCTGCTTTTTGGTTATCTGTGGTCGAACATAATGTTCTATTAACTTTTGTTTTAGGTCTTCCCTTCATTCCTTTGCTTTACTTTGAGTTTTTTACTTTTACAACGGCTATTGCTAGTGCTGGTACTTGGGTATTGGGCTTACTGTTTAGTTCTTTAGGTATTGGTCAGCAAGTCGGTTTTCCGCTTTCTGCTATTTCTAGTTTCGTCTTGTTAATGGCTGTTTCTGTTTATCTGCTCAGAGAGGCTGTTGCTGTAAATATCCCTTTACGTTTTCCTGTTCTTGCTGCAATTTTTGCTGTTTTGTCAGGTTTCGGTCTAGGCTTGATTTTTCGTAGTTTTTGGGGTGGCTGGTTTATTTTTCTACTTTGCTTGTTTGCTGTATTTGGTCTTATTCTTTTTCCTGACTGGCAACGTTTTCAAAGGTATCAAGAGTATCGCCGCAGGCTTCCTTTTTTAGTTTCACCCTAGCTAAAGTTTGCTACTCCCTTCCCACCAAAGCAATAGATATCAAAACCAAGAATTAGACATTGCGTTGCTTCGCGCCGCAATGTCTAATTCTTGACTGGGAAAAGAGTAGGAGTTAATCTTATGACAATCACTTCTTTATCTTTGTTCTTGGTTTCCCTTTTGATTTTCAGAGATTAACTGTAGGGCGCGATCGCAGTTTTTTGCATCTTTCACGGTTACTTGACTATGGGTAACCTCTAATCCTTGCTGTACCAACAATGGTGAATATTGAAATTTACCTTGATTCACGACTTTAGTATCCAATGTCAATGTATCGGTGTCCTGTTCCCATGTGGCTCGATATTTGCCTTCGTTGCCCTTGCGCTCGAAGACGAGGTTGCCATCCTGTGATTCTACATAGTCGCTTTTGATTGCCAATATTTCCCGCCACTGCGAAGCAACGTGCTGGCTCAATGAGTGATGATCCTTGTGCATTGCTTGCTGTGCTTTTTCAGTGATGCTTTCACCTGCTATCAGCTCTTGAATGCGGTCTATATATTTCTCGCTCTTGCCCAAATACTCGGCAGTTCGACTCCATTCCATTAGTTGCTGAATTTCGGCTATTTCATTACTATCTAATTTGATAGATTGTTGTTGTGTCGGGAATAGCACAATCTTCCCATTCACATAATCTCCCAGTGGCTGAAAGTGCAGTCCCCATGTGTTGCTATGTCCCTGAAATGTGGTCAGTTCCTTGGCGCTATGCTTTTCCATCTGCGACCATTGCTGTTGATAGGCTGCATCATTCAGCATTTCTGGGGTGATTTTGTACTGTTTGCCTACTTTAAAGGCAACTTTCTGCTCTCCTGCGATCGCGATCGCTATGTCCCCTTCCTTAAATCCATAGGCGACATAGGGTTCATATCGCCGCGTCGTATGGCATCTACCATGTCCGCGCATGGCTTCGATACAGCTATCAACTGGTAAGGGATTAACTTCTCCATGCATCTTAAGGGGATAAACCATCTTGACAGGTTTTCCTGCGATTTTTACTGGCTGTTCTGAATCAAAATGACTACGCACTGATTCCCTCAGTTGTGAATCTATCTTTTCGAGGGGATTTGCATGAGTGCCGCTTTTCTGCATCTCCATGAGGCTTTCAGATTGAGTATTAGTTTCAGTCTGGACTGTAGTAGTGGGTGTAGTAAGTGCTTCTCGATCTCGCTCTGGATCGTACTTTACCCCCATAGCGGCGAGATTCTTCCAAGACATTTCAATTAAACTTGCTTTGATTGCCTGCCCTTCGTAGAGATAGGTAATTCCGTTAATTCTGCCTCCTGTCTGCACTTGTGCTTTTAGTCCCACGTTCTCCTCAGTAAGTTTTGCCACAAATTCGGTCATTGTCGGTTGGTTGGCAGCAGCTTTGGCGATCGCTTCTTTTAATTGCGGCACAATTGCGTCAAGATTGACTGCTTCTTTGACTCGTTCTGGTGATAATCCATGCCATATTTCAGGTAGTTTGAGCGTACTTTTGTCGATCGCTAAGTCTGCATCTTTCTTGCTGGCGGAAATATGGATATTTGCGATGAACTGACTACCAATGGGCATATAGGCTGCGTCATTGTGGACAACGCCCATATTTTTCCATTGGTCGCCTGTCTGGACTTGAATTACTCTCTTGTCATAGATAGGACTTTGAGGATTGGCTTCGATTGTCATTCGGCAAGTCAGGGATTCTTGGAGTTGCCATTGTTTATCTCTGAACTCGTTGGTTTCATACTGCAAGCCAATTACTTTGATTGTTTCTACCTGTAATTCTTGGAGTCGGTTGGCTACGATTTCCGTAAACATCTTGCCTGCGATTGCGCGGTTGTTGTTATGCCAGAGAGCTGCGGTGCGGCGCTCGCGTTCGGCTTCTGGAATTGCATCGCGTTGGGTTTCTAGATATTTCTCGGCGGCGGCAAATTTGTCATCAACGTCATTTTTGGAAATTCCTAGTTTAAATTCTAGTTTTAGGTTGCCGAAGATTTTGTCCTTTTCAATGGCTTTTTCATAGGCAGCAACAGTAGCTGGGGAGATTAAGCCTACATCAATTTTGCTTTGGTCAATTAGAGCGACGGCTTTGTAGGGATACTGTTTTTCGGTCTTCCAGTCCTTATTCTTTGCTATCTGGATATCGACGGTTTCTCCTTTCCTTGCCATCTCCCAGATTGGGGACTCGCCATCGGGGTCGGTGCTAATCACACTGACGATTTCGATTTTGTTGCCTTTGCTAGAAGTAGCAGTAAGGGCTATGCCTTCTTCATGTTCTAGACGACTACGACTGGCGGCAGCTTCAGAGATGAGCTTGTTGTATTGCGTAGCGATTCCCTTTGCCCATTCGCTATCTGCGGCGGTGTGGCTATCTTTGGGGAAGATATGGTCAAAGCGGTTGTAATTGCGATCGCCAATCAGACTATGTTCTTTGTAAATCTGATTGGCTTGTTCCACCATCCAGCCTACGGGATCTTGGGTATTGGTTTTGATGCCTTCAGTACCAATATAGGCATAGCTATTGTCTTTGTCTTTAATCCACTCGACTTGTTTGTATTTGGCGACTTTCTGACAGAATTGGAATTCATCTTCATTGACTTTTCTGGCACTTTTGGGCGTATCGACTGCACGCTGTAAGTTCACGGCTGCGAGGCTTTCTAGGTTCCACAGCAATCTTTCGGTTCTGGCTAAGCCTTGGGTTACAGCGGTTGCTTGTTCTAGTTCGGATAGGTTGGAGATGGTACTGGCAATTTGACTGATTTCAACAATCTGATTGTGCCACGATTCATTGAGAATGCGAAAGGGTTTCTTAGGCTCTTGGTCTTCGGCAAGAAGCTTTTGGAAGTGTTTGCCAATGTCTTGCAAGTATTCGGTTCTTTCGTCTTCTGGGATATATTGCGTTTCCCATCGCAAGGCTTCTAGCCTCATGCCCAGATTTGCAACTCTTCCTGTGGGGTTGTCGGCGGCATTTACGGCTGCACTAGCTAGGGTGGCAAATCCATTGGCAGCATCGCGGGGAATCTTCTTTTCCTTTTCGACTTGAATTGGTTTGTTCTCTGGCAGATTCTTGTCAATAATCTCTTGGATTAGGGTTGGATACTGCTCGATAGTTTTCTGCGAACTGGCTTGTTGTTCGGGTGTCAATTGACTAGGAATTATCCCTACGCGATCGCCGTCAAAGTCGATCACCAGTCGTTTCACATCGTTGGGATTGAGGTAACAGACTCCTCTCTGCCTATAGGCTTCGGGATCTAATTCACGCAGAACCGTGAGGTTGTTCGTAAATACATCAAAGTTGGCAGCATTAGCTACAGGACTGCGATAGATGGCAACTTCGGCTCCATCGGGTAGCCCTGTAAAACTAACTTCGCCTTCTTGGAGTTGATTGTGGGGTTGAGCAATACCACTGGGGACGTAAACGCCTCCTGTGGCTACTTCTTGCCATTCGCTTTGCAGGAATTCTCGCAGGCGTTTGGCAATGTCTTCCATTTCTAAGATCTGACAATGACCACCTTCAATGAGGTCAGTTTTGAGGAGGTCATACAGCCAATCTTGGTATTCTTCGTTAGGTGAGGCTACTTGCTCTCGTTCAATATTATTGGCTGTTGTGTTTTCTTGTTGGCTTAATCCTAGTTCCAGTGCTAGTTCTGGCTCTATAATTTGTGTAATGTTATCGCGATCTGCGACTTCCTCTTGTCTTTGTTGTTGTCGCTTTTCATGGCGCTCGATATACAGTTGTGCTATTTTGCGCGGATCGGATTGGGCTTCAGCGAGGCGTTCAGCCTTGATTTTGAGCTTGGGCAGTACGTCCGCTTGGACTCCTTCTGGGAAGAAGACGAGAGCTTGAGTACCTAGTTTCTGCTCGGTGAATTTAGCATCTTCTTTCCTTGACCAGAATAGGCTAATCTCATGGATTCCTGTGGTGGTGGTTTTGTTGTCGCCTTTGATGCTCGATTTGGCAATAATTCCATCGACTTCTAGGGCTTGGCAGAGTAAGCTAGCTCGACATGTGCCTTTGATTACGCCCTGCCATTCAGGTACGGCAGCTCGATATTGAAATGGGCGATTTGGTTCAGCTTGCAGTTGATTGGCGAAGTCGGGAGAGACAAGGCTATAGCAGTCGCCGAGTTTACTAGCGATTAAGCCCATCGCTTTGTTGCTGATGGTAATACCATTGCTTAGGGTAATAGGTTGATTTCCCCAGTCAGCTTGGTAGATTCCTGTATCTAGATCTTTATTCAGGGTTTCATCATCGATGATCAGGATTCTGGCTTGCTCTTTAAATATTGATGTCTTGGCTTCGGAGACGGGCAAACTGCCATAGGCGACGGCATCGCTGTGATTGGTGAAGATTTCTGTGCTTACTTTCTCAGCAATCTCGCGATCGCTAAAGTAAGCTGTTCTTCCATTGGCAAGAATTAGATACAGTCCTTGCTCTTGCAGTCGCTCGATGTCTCTTTCGGTGATGCCATCGTACATCTTGCCGACAGCGAGTTTACTCGGTTCGATGTCTTTGCCAATCTTCAGTTCGAGGTAGCTATGCTCAACGGTTTTCAGCGGCAAGGGTAACTCTTGCCCTGTCTTCAGGTCGATCTGTCTAAATTCCATGTCATGATTCCTCGCTAGAATTCAAAGTCAATTTCTGTTTCTTTCTTCGGTTTGATTGCTTGTGTTTTCGGTTTCGCTTTAACCTTTTTGGGCTTTGGTTCATCATCTTCGTCATAAAGTGAATACTGTGATTCATAGCGTGCTATGTCATCAAAGCTGGCTAGTCCTTCGCTCAGTAGTTCATCGTAGGTGTAGCCTGCGTCAATCTTGGACTGGATATTATTTCTCATTAGTTCCTCTTTACTCCCTTCCCGCTGTAAGGCATGGTAAAATATGAAATAAAAAGACAGTAAAAAAATGAACCAAAACGAAGCGCTTCTGAACAAGCCGTTAGATCTCAAAGATTGGCAGAAGCAGTTCAATCGAC
>NZ_NDHW01000170.1 GCF_002251945.1 Pseudanabaena sp. SR411 | reverse complement strand
ACCAAAAAATAGCCGCATGAAACTCCCAAAAAGAGAATGGTGGCGCGAAGCGCCACCATTCTCTTTTTGGGGGGAAAAATCACAGCCATAGGGCTGTGATTTTTTCTATTTGCTGCTTTGACCTTCTTCACGGCTAGAGGTTTGGATATACAGCGTTAGCAAGAAGACGGTAGGTACAAATACGGCTAAGACAGTTGCGAGAAGACCAAGAAAATTAGTTTCCATAAATTTGAATTTGAGTGCTGATTTTTAAAGATTTTGATGACTGCTAATATTCTAAGTTCAAAATTGATTAGTCTTACGAAAAAATTAAAAAAACCAAAAAGAAGGTGACGCTTTGCGTCACCTTCTTTTTGGGAGATTAGGCTTCCCAGAGCTTGCTGATATTCTTTTCTAGACGATCTTCGGCTTCCGCAAATATCTGTGCGGAGTTATCCAGCATTTCACCAGCATGAAGCTCAAGGATCTTGGTAGACAGGGCAATACGATCGCGTGACTCATCAATATCGACAACTACAGCCTTGATCATGTCATTGATTTGAAATACACGGGTAGGATCGCTGATGGGCTTTTGGCTCATCTCCTTGACGTGCAGTAAGCCTGAAACCCCAGCAAACTCCACAAAGGCTCCGAAAGGACGAATATTGGTAACTTTTCCAGTAATCAGTAGTCCCTTCGACAATTGGCTCATGGCAGCAAGCTTAGCGGCTTGGCGGTTAGAAAGCACCAATTTTTTGCGCGTTTCGTCAGCCTCTAACACCATCACAGGCAACATTTTGCCCACCAATTTAGCAAGATCTGAGGTATCAGAAAGGTGCGATCGCGGGACAAACCCACGTAAACCCACAGAGTCAACGATCACACCACCGCTATTTGTGCCGATCACCTTAGTTTCAAAAACCTTGGACTCTGCTTGGTAATCACGGAGAGTCTGCCAAGCTTGCTTAAATAATAAACGTCGCACCGAAAGCTTTACTTCACCATCAGCATTCTGACTGCTAATAATCAGAAATTCGTACTCATTACCGATGGGGAAAGCATCACTATTGGAGCGCGAAGAACCACTGAGCGTGGCTTCTTCGATGGGGAGGAAACCTAAAGATTTAGCGCCAATATCGACATAAATGCCACTACTTTCGACTGACACTACCTTGCCCTTCACAGTTTGCCCAACGGCGAATTCGTAGTTATGCTCGGCGAGGGCATTGGCAAAATCATCGGCAGAAAATGGCTGAATATTTGTTGTGGCGTTCATGGATATGAATATGCGTAGCGTTGCTTGCGTGTATTTTAGTGTAATTGTCTCACAGCACCCATAAAGAATGTGAAGTAAATCTATCTTCTCCTAAAATTACTGCATTTTTTTAGGATTAGGAGCGATCGCCAAACTATAGCCGTAAAGTTGCGCCCCGCAGGGGTCCAACTTTACGGGTTTTTTGTAATTTATTTTGCACAAGTACTTAGCGATCGCCAATTAGTGGCGCAATTCGCTTATTCGGTCTTTTGTTGGCGATCGCTAAGCAGATACACAACAAATAACCCAACTATTACCAAATCAATCGCCACAGCAACTCCTGCTTGCCCAAGATATTGGCGACCATAAATCAACACTAAACTAACGAAAGTCAGCTTGCTCACAATTGAGATAAACACAATCAAAGAACGGTTTAGGGGGTTAAACACCCCATAGATTTGCATTGCGCCCACAAGAGTTATTAAAGCGCCCCAATTACGGACAATGATTTCAGAAAGTTGACCTTCTAAAGAATCACCAAACAAAGAATTTAGGGCTGCTTGTGGTGCGATCGCGGCATAAAACAGCGTGCAAGTTAGAGCGCCAGACAAGAGCAAAATCCACTTTATGTTGGCTGCAATCCAATTCGTCATTATTTCCTGTTGGGGATAAGTTGCCTTTACTTTATGACAGCTTTTTTGCCAATGCACTAGACTAGTAGATAATTAAAGTCAACTGATTACCGCATCGACAGGGTTATAAGGAGCGACAGGCAGTGATGTCTTCTGGTAAAAAAATCTTTTTGGCAACCTTTTGGCGGCGCGTCAAAACGACGGTCGTAAGTTTAGCAATATTGCAAAGTGTAGCGATCGCAGTGCCAACGGCTGCTCGTGCTGACAGTGAAAATGCAGCGACGATGGGCTATACCGAGCTACTTTCAAATGTGAAAGAAAATCGCGTTCAAAAAATTGATCTCGAAAGTAACGGTTTAGCTGCGGAAGCGGTTTTAAAAGATGGTCGCAAAGTCAGGGTTGACTTAATTGCCCGTGATGGCAATACCGAGTTGATGAAGGCTCTGAGGGAAAATAATGTCGATATCGCGGTAAAAGCCCCTCAGCAACCAACCTTAATTTGGCAACTTGCAAGTACATTTTTTGTACCGATGCTGTTGATTTTTATATTGTTAATGGTGTTACGTCGCCTTAGCAATGCTCCTGGGGGACCCGGACAAACTCTCAGCTTTGGTAAAACTAAAGCAAGATTCTCGCCCGAAGCAAAGACAGGAATCATGTTTGAAGACGTGGCTGGCATTGATACAGCGAAGGAAGAATTACAGGAAGTTGTTACATTTCTTAAACAGCCTGATCGCTTTACGGCTGTAGGCGCAAAAATCCCCAAAGGTGTATTGCTGATTGGCCCTCCTGGAACAGGTAAGACTCTACTAGCTAAGGCGATCGCAGGAGAGGCGGGGGTTCCATTCTTCTCGCTGTCAGGCTCAGAATTTGTAGAAATGTTTGTGGGTGTAGGTGCTTCCCGCGTCCGCGATTTATTCCAAAAGGCAAAAGATAACGCCCCATGTATTATTTTCATCGATGAAATTGATGCGGTCGGTCGGCAACGGGGCGCTGGTATCGGTGGTGGTAACGATGAACGTGAGCAAACCCTGAATCAAATGCTCACGGAAATGGATGGGTTTCAGGGTAATTCTGGCGTAATTGTCGTCGCTGCAACTAACCGTCCTGATGTTTTAGATAGTGCTTTGCTACGCCCTGGTCGGTTCGATCGCCAAATCACCGTAGACTATCCCGACTATAAAGGTCGTCAAGAAATCCTCAAAGTCCATGCCCGCAATAAGAAACTAGAGGAAAATGTTTCTCTCGAATCAGTGGCGCGTTTAACCCCCGGATTTGCAGGAGCCGATTTGGCAAACTTGCTGAATGAGGCTGCCATCCTAGCGGCTCGACGCTATAAAGAAGCGATCGGAGAATTAGAAATTGCCGATGCAATTGATCGCATTACCATTGGGCTTAGCATGAAGCCGATGCTCGATAGTTCTAAAAAACGTTTGGTTGCCTATCACGAAGTCGGTCATGCCTTGGTCATGACTCTTCTTAAAAATGCATCTTTGCTCGACAAGATTACGATCGTGCCTCGCTCTGGTGGTATCGGTGGCTTTGCGAAAGGTGTTCCCGATGAGGAATATGGCTTAGAGTCGCGATCGCAGATTTTGGACACGATTACGATGATGCTTGGTGGGCGAGCCGCTGAAGAAGTAGTCTTTGGCGATGCCGAAATCACTACAGGCGCATCGGGAGATTTCCAACAAGTTGCAAGGCTAACTCGCTTAATGGTGACTCAATTCGGGATGTCAGATTTAGGATTGGGTGCTTTAGAATCCGAAAGTGGCGAAGTATTTTTGGGGCGCAACTTTATGCCCCAAAGTGATTACTCCATCAAATTAGGCGATCGCATTGATCGGCAAATCCGTCAGATTGCCCAAACTTGTTATGCCACAGCCAAACGTTTGATCGAAGAAAATCGAGACCTATGCGATCGCCTAGTCGATATTCTCTTAGACGTGGAAACCTTAGACGGTGAAGAATTCCGCAAAATCGTCGGGGAATATACGAAACTACCCGAAAAGAAACCTGTCTCAGTGAAGTTCTAAAAAAAGGGAGCGCTGAGCGCTCCCTTTTTTATGTGACGGCCAGCTTTTGCAACTTAACCTCAAAGCGTTCCCAAGGCTTAGGCTCGATCACTTGGGTGGCAATATTATTTTCTGTAAATAGCGATCGCAAAGAATCCATCGATCCTTCCGCCTTCAAGATATTCAACAAGACCCCGCTATAGGTCAAATCACCACCTGCGGCGGTTGGCAACATCACTTGAGGCCTGAGCCACTTTGCAACTTGCAAAGCCCCTTGTTGACCTTTAATGACCGTGCCAATCAGAGGTAATTTCAAATCAATCATGGGCGTAATCACCACATCCACAGGCGCAAACTCTTGAATTGCCGCAGCATGATAGCCGTGAGGTTCGTAATAAATGGAAGTTCCTTCTACGAGATCTCGGAGAATATATCCATTCTCCAGAGTAGTGGGGCCAACAGGTGAACCTAACACGGCTCTGATTTCCAATAGACTGGGAATGCTGAATACTTCACCGTGGGCAAGAGCCGTAACTTGGGTATAGCCAAGTTGGCTGACTAGTTTGGCAGCACTTGGTGAACCAACTACAGGAATTTGGCGATCAAGTTGCTTCAGGGTGGGGGGATGGGCGTGATCTGGTAACCCCTGTGACAGCAAAATCAAGTCAATATTTTGGGGAATCTCCCTTGGAGTAAGTCGCTCAGATTTAAAAAACCATGCAGCATTACCGAACATCAACGCATCAACCAACCAAGGATCAAGCAAGATGCGTTTGTCCGCAATCTCAATCAACCATGAATTACTGTCTAGCCATGTTAAATACATAAGTCTTAGAGTTGGTATTTTTTCTACATAATATTGTAACGAATTGTTTACAAACAAAATTATAGCTGTCGCCATTGCATTAGAACAAATCAAATCAAAACCAGAAGACGAGTTGGGGCGCAAAGCGCCCCAACTCGTCTTCTGGTTTTGTGTCCCAAATAGATGAAGGCGGCGCTTCGCGCCGCCTTCATCTATTTGGGTTTTATGTCCTAAGCAAAACTTGCATTGCTATAGGAGGAGGGCAAAGAATTTTTGATATAAAAAACCCGCAGGAGGCATTCTTGCGGGGGGAAATTATGTAGATACGTCGCTAGTGAGTAGAGTATCTTCCTTTTTTCTGGTTTGAGTAGTGACCCAACTCACATCAAGATGGCGATCGTGTAACAATTCTCTTGTGACAGTGATCACACGTACTGATCAAAACCGCAGACCATATGTTGCCCCCACAATCTTGACTGTACTAATCGACACTTTTGCAGATCATCCTTTAAACGTATAAGAAATCAGGGCTAAACTTACGTCAATTTGCAATTTGCAGCTTTACTGTTATTTCTCTCAATAATCTGTGGCAACTTCAATTAAGGGGATAAGCGGCAAATCAACCAATTTTAGGGGAATAAAGCTCTATCAAAAGCATTAGCTGATCCAATCGTCATTTTGATTGGTCTAGTTGATGTTGTAGCAGCCCATCTAAGTAGTCCTGAAGACAAACTGTAATACCACAACACAAAATGGCTATGCCATTTTGTGTTGTGCAAACCCTTACTGGTTTTAGTTTTCAACTCACAAAAGTATGACTATATTTTTGTGAGTTGGTGTAAATGCTCAACAATCCAAATAGCAGTGTATGGATCTAATCATGGCAAAAGTCATCACAAAAAGAAAGAATTATTTTGCACGTTTTTTGGCGATCGCGATCGGGGCTGCAATATTTGCTGCATTTACGCCAGCGATCGCCCATGCGATTGAGACAGGCACACTAGAGTCTTTAACCAAAAACACAAGTGAGCTAAAGCTATCAGTTGATACGAGTTGGGTGCTGATCACGGGGTTTTTAGTATTTTTTATGCAATGTGGATTTGCCATGCTAGAGGCTGGGCTGGTCAGACAGACGGGGGTAGTAAATACACTTACTGAGAACTTCATTGATGCAGCAGTTACTCTTTTAGCTTGGTGGACTACTGGTTTCGCGATCGCCTTTGGCACAACTAGTAATGGATTATTTGGAGTAGATGGCTTCTTTTTAAGTAATGCTTTTACTTTAAATAATGGGGCGATCGAGTATGCCATGGGTTCGGGAGGTTCCACTGCCCCGATCAACACATTGACACTGTTCTTTTTTCAGTTCGCTTTCTCGGCAACAGCAAGTACGATCACCACGGGGGCGATGGCTGAACGGACAGAATTTAAAGGCGATTTAATCTATGCCTTTATTATGGGTGCTGTGATGTATCCCATCGTCGTCCATTGGGTTTGGAATAATGGCGGATGGTTAAATAAACTCAACTTCCATGATTTTGCGGGAAGTTCTGTTGTCCACACTGTAGGCGGATGGACTTCTCTAGTTGGTGCATACTTACTTGGTCCACGTCCTAATCGCGTATGGGGGCAAATTCCGCCAGCGCATAACCTTGGATATGCCACGATTGGCACGATGATTTTATGGTTTGGTTGGTATGGATTCAATGCGGGTTCAACTTTGACGTTGGAGAATACAGGGCTAGTGGGTTTAGTTGTGGTAAATACAACCCTAGCGGCTTCGACTGGCGCAGTAGCAGCCATGCTCTATATTTACTTTCGGTTTAAGCAATGGCACTTATTCTGCGGTCTAAATGGCTCGTTGGCAGGTTTAGTAGCTGTGACCGCAGGTTGTGCGTACATTATGCCTTGGGCGGCGGCACTGATTGGCTTAGTTGCTGGAGTACTGGTTCTAGTCGTCGTGGACATCATTGAGTGGTTTGAGATTGATGATCCTGTGGGAGCCTTTGCAGTACATGGCTCTTGCGGCATGATGGGAACGATCGCGGTTGGTTTGTTAGGACATCCCGCTCTGACCATCAACAAAAAAGCAGGATTATTCTTGGGTGGCGGCTTTGACTTACTTGGTGTACAACTTGGTGGGGTAGCCGCGATCGCGCTCTTTACAGTTGCCTTCTCATTTTTGATGTTTGTACCGCTGAAAGCAGTTGGTCTACTACGGGTTAATGAAGAAGCTGATCGCATTGGCATTGATGTTTACGAGCATGGGGCATCGGCTTGGCCAGATGTTTATCCCATCGATGATCTGCAATTTGATGATGACGAAGAATAAAAAGTAAATGGCAGCGCTTGGCGCTGCCATTTACTTTTTTTAGTGTTTTTCTGAGGTGATTTTGCTAGTATTATTCGGATAGCTTGTGCTGCTAAAACTCAATTCTCAAGACTTTGTTTTTAATTCACAAAAGTGTGACGACATTTTTGTGAATTAAAAACAAACCCAGTAAGGATTTTAAAATCTAAAAATGGCAGTGCCATTTTTAGATTTGGTATTATTTGTGCTGAGCGGGACACTATAAAGATATTGGCGACATCCATGACTCCTGATTTAGGCTGGCAACCAGACACATCTGAAGATATCTCCCCCTCAAATCCTCAGGTGCTAGTAGAGCAACTGCATTATTACAAGTGCTTGCTTGCTGATCTGTTGACAGTATCTTTATCTTTATCTAGCACCAATGATTTAAGAACTTTTTTAGAATCAGTATTAGCGACAACTCGCAAAATGACAGCAAGTGATGCAGGCAGTATTTATTTAATCGATCGCTCTGCCCCAGTCCACACAGTCTGCTTTGAAGTTTCTCAAAATGATTCTCAACCCGATCGATCGCTAGTCAACTTTGCCGTGCCACTCAATCAAGATAGTATCGTCGGCTATGTGGCGATGACAGGTGAAACGCTCAATTTATCTGATGTGCGCGATCTCCCAGATGATGCTGTATATCAACATCACAAGACTTTTGATTACGATATTGAATATCACACACGTTCAGTTTTAGCCGTTCCCATGTTTGATTCGCAAAAAAGAACAAGCGGCGTTTTTCAGTTAATAAATCGTAAGGTTCAAGATATTTCAATTACATCAGATAATGTCAGAGAAATCACCCTTGCCTATTCAGATTTAGATGAGAAATTATTAAAGGCGATCGCTTCTCAAATATCTCTATACATTGAGCGATCGCAACTTTTAGGGCAAGTATTTCCCTCCTAAAAGCCTTAGCAAAACTCCAGTTTTTGTGGGTATTAGGACATAAAGCCCAAGAAGAGAGGAGTGGCGCGAAGCGTCACTCCTCTCTTCTTGATGATTCGTGAGTTATATCTCAATTAAAGGCAACGAGAAGCGCTACTTTTAATTTCAAAGCTTAAGTATTTATACTCAATAGCAAATAGCCAATCTTAAGGAAGTATAAGGAATCCCCATCTTTTCCTATAAGATTTAACATAGGATAAATTCTTAGATATTTATACGGAGATTATTTATTTATGCTCACTTTAAAAATAGTGGTCTACATCACTGTCATATTCTTTATCAGTTTGTTTGTGTTTGGTTTCCTCAACAGCGATCCATCTCGCAACCCAGGTAACAGGGATCTCGAATAGTGATCAACACCCCCACAGCTAGCTCTGCCAAATCTCAATCTTCAACTCGCAAAAGTAATGACTGGCGGTTGATGTTGAGCTTATTGCCTTACGCAAAGCAAAATTCTAAACAGCTTGTCATATCGCTGCTTTTACTTGTGCCTCTCTCGATCGCTAGTGCTGTCCAGCCAATTTTGGTACAGCAAGGCATTGATGGACCAATTAAAAACGGCGATTTGTTGGGTTTGCGGTGGATTTGCCTAGTCATACTATTGACGATCGCAGTGCGCCTTGCGTTTCAGTCTTGGCAGGGCTACTTGGTGCAAGAGGTTGGACAAAAAATCACCGCAGATATCCGCGCTGATTTATTTCGTCACGTCACATCTTTATCAACTAGTTTTTTTGATCGCACGCCCGTTGGCAAACTCATCACCCGCTTAACTAGTGATGTCGAAGCATTAGGTGATGTATTCGCAACTGGTGCTGTGGGTGTATTAAGCGATTTTGCAGCGATCGGGACGATCGCTATTTTCATGTTTTTGCTACGCTGGGACTTAGCCCTGATGCTAGTGATCATGGTGCTACCCGTGACTGCATTAATCGTCTATTTCCAGTATGAATATCGCAAAGCAAATTTCAAGGCCCGCGATCGCCTATCAGAACTTAATTCAATTCTGCAAGAAAATATTATTGGCGCAAATATCGTTCAGTTATTTCGCCGCGAAAAGTTTAACTCCGCCCAACATCTCAAAGTCAATAAGCAGTATGTAGACGAAGTAAATCGCACAGTTTTCCATGATTCTGCGGTTTCGGCAACGCTGGAATGGATCGCGCTAGTGGCGATCGCTGGCGTACTGTGGCTAGGCGGTGGACAAATTGTTCAAAAAAATCTCACTTTTGGTGAACTGTCAGCTTTTGTGTTATTTTCGCAGCGCCTGTTTGACCCAATTCGCCAACTCGCAGAAAAATTTACCACGATTCAAGCAGGATTTACAGCAGTTGAACGGATCAATGCCATCCTGCAAGAACCCATCGAAATTCGCGATCCTGAATCTCCCAAAAGGCTACCCCTTGATGGCACTGGCGAAATTTGTTTTGACCATGTGTGGTTTGGTTACAAGCCCGATGAGTATGTCCTCAAGGATGTTACCTTCACACTGAAAGCAGGCGAAAAAATTGCTCTTGTAGGCCCCACAGGAGCGGGTAAAAGCTCGATCATCCGATTGTTATCGCGTCTATACGAGCCAACCAAAGGCAGAATCCTCATCGACGGTATCGACATTCGCGAAATTACCCAATCAGAGTTACGTCGATGTATTGGCGTAATTTTGCAAGATGCTTTCCTATTTTCTGGGGATATTAAGGACAATATTACTCTTGGTGAAGACTATGCGATCGAGCAAGTAGTTGAAGCCGCCGAGTTGATGAATGTCGATCGCTTTATTCAAGAACTGCCCGAAGCTTACGCAACTCAAGTCCGTGAGCGCGGTACAAATCTTTCGGGTGGACAAAAGCAGTTACTAGCCTTTGCCAGAGCTGCCATTCGCGATCCGCGAATTTTAATTTTGGATGAAGCAACCGCTAGTCTTGATGTCAGCACCGAGTTTTTGATTCAACAAGCCTTAGATCGATTGTTGATTGATCGCACTACGATCATCATTGCTCATCGTCTATCTACAATTCGCAACGTTGATCGCATCCTCGTACTAAAGCAAGGCGAAGTCATCGAATCTGGCACTCACGATCAACTAATTGCCCAACAGGGTGTGTATGCCAGCCTCTACGAGCTAGAAATGATGGCAACCAATTAAAGAAGCACCGTTATACTGGATAAAATTTAGCATCAGCGGCTAGTTCCAGTGCGATCGCCTTCTGCTCTAGTTTATCAAGAGGAAATCCTTGAATATTTGCATGATTGGGATTTTTTGGTGTTGGGTCTTTCACTACCTGCAAAGACTCAACTTTACATTTAATTGCCTGAATGTCAGCCCTGCCGTAAAAAGTTTTATTTAGCTCTCTAGCTGTTTCCTCACCTAAAGCCAGTACTTCTTCAATGGTTGCATCGAGATATCGGGTTAAAGATAATTCCTGATAAGGATGAGGCATAAACAGTTCAGGCTTTGCAGTTTGATCGCTACTGCGAAAGTGGTTACTTTGCATTGCATATCGAGCTAAGATTTCATCCTCACTCACATCAGGTACATGATTAGCATCGATCATGCTCTTTAAACCGTTATTCCTTTAACTTCTTTGATCAATTCCAAGATAGGTTGGGGTATTTCTCCACAAAAATGATCTGATCCCCGCTCAGATCTAGTACCAAAAAGGGCGGCGTAATACAACATGCCTTCGGGACTAATGCTAACTGACAGTATCCAGCGAGGATTACTGTACCACTCTAGAGTTAAATGCCCATCTGGTTCAGCCCCAACAGAGGGCAAGGGGTAGCCTAGAGGTAGTGACTCAATAAACCAGTAAGCATTAAATAAAGTTTTTTCTTGAACTGCAAGGGCGTTATAACCATCCCAATCTGGTAATTGACATTCTTTCCAAAAAGCATATAGCTCGTTATAAGCTGATTGCTTCCCCAAAACTACAGACTGGTCAAAGTAACCTTTTTGCTTTTGGGTAGTTGCATCAATATAAGCAGCAGTTTCTGTATTTCCTCGTATAGCTGTAATCATGACTTAACTCCCAAAGTTATTTAAGGCGGTATTAGTTATATTACTGAAAAATATTTTATTTTTAAGCCAACGCATTTCCGCAAGTTGTTGGTTTAAATCCTCTTGAATACTAGAAACTGCATTTGTAAAGACATCAATATCGATAATCAACGCTTGCTCGCTTCCTGATCCAGTTTGATTGGGTTGAATAGTACGAACTAAGTTAATTTGATAGGGATAACCAGCAACTTTGTAATTATCTTGATAAAAAAACGATTCTGGGGAAAGTTCTAGTCCAGAAAGTCTATATGGCTCACTTTTGAGATAGGTTGAGATTGACTCATCTTGTTTTAAAAGAATTCGGTTAATGAATCGGACTCCTAATCGGCGGATCGCAGGTGGCTCTGCTAATTCTACAAAAACATCCCATACCCGCAAGGCTTCAGTCTTAAAGTTTTCCCAACTTTCATAGGATTGAACTCTACTAAAAGCAATTCCAGTATGGGTAAATTGAGCTACATAATTTTTGGGGCTATCTTCAAGCCTAAAGCCATTCCATTGTGTATGCTGTGAAAATTGAGACCTATCATCAGGTACGCCTTCTATCTTAAATTCTATGCCATATTGAGGCTGAATAATGGGGTATTCAGGCAATCGATTGGTTAGCTTATCCTTTAATGATATTTGCTCTAACGGCTTATTAGCATGAGCTTCCCAATGAATTACAGCCTCAAGAATAGGTGAATTGGTTAAGTTCGGAAATTCTTCACTAAGATTGATAGCAAATTGAGATGGCGCAAACATAATAACTTTTTAATTTTTAGAGATGCAATATATCAACTTGATTTGGGTGAACAAGTCTACAGTATATTTTTTAAACTACCACAGGTTTTGTGAACAATCGCTAATTTACAAATCAGCACAAATAAACGAATATTTTTAAGTTTTAACGATTTTTCATGACCCTTTCAATATCACGCTTGTCATCGCGTTTTTTCATGTCATCGCGCTTATCGTGGAGTTTCTTTTGGCGTACTAGGGCTAAATCAACCTTAATCCATCCATCTTTTTGATAGACCTTGAGGGGTACTAGCGTCAAACCCTTTTGCTGCACAGCCACAATCAACTTGCGGATTTCATCTTTATGTAACAGCAAACGACGGGTGCGAGTTGGCTCATGGTTAAAATACACGCTAGTCGTATGGTGTGGGGCAATATACATATTCAGCAGCATGATCTGCCCTTTCCGCACAATGCCATAGGCATCACGTAGATTTGCTTTCCCCCCTTTAATTGATTTAACTTCCGTGCCAAGTAGCTCGATCCCAGTTTCATGGGTTTCGAGAATTTCGTAATTAAATCTAGCTTGCCGATTTTCGGCGAGTACACGATAGTAATTTGCCATTTATTCCCATTAATACTGTCTAATATCCTGATGTAACTTCTAATAGCTTCCATTCTGGACTGTCACAGAATGCTTTAGAAACACGATCAGAGATTCCATGACAGTAATTATTAATCCGAAGTGGCAGTTCGGCATTCTTGGTAACGCTAGTCAATTTTGCCTGATTGCCCTCAATCTCAGAACGATGGATCAAGACCTCTACCGTAACCATTTTGGCGAATGACGCATTAGTCTCGATTTCTTGGGCAATCACATAGTCATCAGTTTCATAGGTAATTACCAAGCTACAAGACTCCAACGTTTTGATAATCGTTGAATGTAGGTTTTCGGGAGCGATTTCAACTAAGAAATGTTGAGTGTATCTAGCCATAAATCATCAAAACAACTGGTTCGGCTAGCAGTTTACTAGTCCTTGTCTACAAACTATCTCTAAAAGCTATAGGCCTATCATGTACTATGCCGTTTTTTGACATTAGCACTTTTTAATTTTAGTTATTAGGGCTTACAGCTTATCCATCATAAACCAAGGTGTCATTAAATCGTTTAATCCTAAAGCATGAGCAGCAACATTATCAAAACCCAAATAAATGAAGGCGGCGCGAAGCGCCGCCTTCATTTATTTGATAAGCAAAACTTACAAAACCCAAATATGGGAAGTGACGCAAAGCATCACTTCCCATATTTGGGTTTTGTGTTTTACTTGTAAGGCGATCGCTATATATTTGTGACAAAAATGGTGTAATCGGATGATTGGTCAATTACTTGATGGACGCTACCGCATTGCTAGCAAGTTGGGTGAGGGTGGATTTGGTCATACTTATTTAGCCCATGATACGCGCATCCCGAATGAGCCGCTTTGTGTGGTCAAACATCTCAAACCTGCTAGTAGCGATCGCGAATATTTAAAGGTGGCGAGTCGCTTGTTCACCAGTGAAGCGCAAACCCTTGCTCAATTAGGTAGTCATGATCGCATACCTCGTTTGCTGGCTTATTTTGAACAGGCTGGGGAATTTTATTTGGTAGAAGAGTTTATCGAGGGGCGATCGCTAGAACTAGAGTTGGTACGCGGCTATCGGCTCAGTGAAACCTTAGTTATGCAGATCCTTGATGATTTATTAAGCATTTTGGAATATACCCATAGTCATGGGGTAATTCATCGTGATATTAAGCCAGACAACATTATTCGCCGTAAATCCGATGGCAAATTAGTATTAATCGATTTTGGGGCGATCAAACAGGTTCAAAATCAGTTAAATCAAGAGGGAGCCACGATCGCTACTGTAGCGATCGGGACTTTGGGATATATGCCTAGTGAGCAAGCTCAAGGTAAACCTCGCCCCAATAGTGATTTGTATGCGCTGGGAGTGATTGCCATTCAAGCCCTGACAGGTTTGCCACCCCGTGAATTGCAAGAAGATTATCAAACAGGAGAATTAATCTGGCAGCATCTTGTGCCAAATAAGTCGGGATTAGTCGATGTATTAGCCAAGATGACGCGCTATCACTACAAAGATCGCTATGAATCAGCTTTAGAAATTCGTAAGGTTTTGGCAAACCTAGACGATCGCCACTTGCCAACTCAACCAGTAAGTAACTCCGCTAATGGGCTTCAGTCCACGATTGTGGGTCTCAATAACAATCAAAACAACAATCAAAACAACAATCATAATTTGCATACGGAAGTCTTACCCCAAGTAACTCCCACAGTCCCACCGACAGAAGTATATACGCCAGCGATCGCGCCCCCACTGATTCAACAACCACCAATCCAACCATTACCACCAGCTACTCAAACACCTACACCCATAAATCGCGCTCCATCTCATGAACCATTGTCTCAGCAGACTGTACAGGTTTACGCCCCAATTCAAGCTGATCATAATGATGGTAGTGGTAGTAATAAAGGTTTATGGATTGCTGTATGGGGCGGAGCCTTTGCCATCGCGATCGCGATCGGCGCTTTGATGGCAACACGTTCATCCACTCCCACCACAAATACTGCCAATAACTCCACTCCTAATAAAGCTGCCGTTACCCAAAGTCCTAGCAAAACTCCCGTAGCTAGTCCTAGTCCATCCGCTTCTATCGAACCTACCGTTATTCCCACCCCAACTTCTGCACCCACGGCAGTGCCTAGTCCGACCCCAACTACTTCTCCCAAAATCCAAATTACACCTTTGTCTGAGACTGATGCTGTAGACATCGTAAATAATTTGGTAGCTAGCAAAAATCAAATGTTTGCCCCACCCTTTGACCGTAAGTTGCTGGCTGAACTAACTACAGGGGAAGCCTATGAAAAACGCAAAGGAGCGATCGACTGGTTAGAGCAGAATAATGCTTTTTATCGCTATGGTGAATTTACGGTGAGTCGGGTTGGAGCATTTGGTATTCAGGATAATCAAGCCAATGTAACCGTAGAAATTTTTGAAAGTCCAACTCTATATGTCAATGGCAAAATCGATCGCACTCAGTCGCAGCCATCAAGGGGACGATATGTTTGCACCCTGAGTTTTGAAAATGGCAAATGGAAAATCGCTAATCTGACAAAAGTAGATTAAAGATGGGGCGGCTTCGCCGCTCCATCTTTAATCTACGGCGAAGCACTATAAATTAATTTCAGGGCAAATTGTGGGCATAGTAAGAATAGGGTATTAAGGCAAGTCGGCTTTCTGATATTTCTATTTAAATGATTGGGGCTTTGCTATGTTGTACAGATCAAACGTTTTAATGACTGTAAAAAGCGATCAAGAAGGTGGCTTTCTGGGGGCGCTCGAGCAGTCTACTCTACCACTGCAAAATACTGTCGGCGTGAGCCTACTTCTGGTCTTACTATGGGGAGCGATCGGCGCAACTGCCTACCATTATTGGCAATTACAAAAAAATCGTCAACAACTAAAGATCGAGAGACTGAAAACCCATGAACTCGCCAAAAAGCTAAAACTAGCTCTGCATACAATTGATGAGCATGAACGCAATCCTGATTTGATTCATTCCCGTGAGTTCAATCTAGATTATCTCAGCATGAGAATGGAAGAACCTCATTTTTGTGAAATTATCTTGGCGCAAATGAAGGTCAACCTCCGCCAAAAAGTTGCACCTGCACTAATGCCTACTGAAGAAGACAGTGGTACGGTTCGCAAGGTCGATGTGATTTTTGATGTGTCTTATCAGCCTGAACATCATGATGACTCACAAATTCGCACCCTATTTCGTATCCATGTCAAGCTAGCGAAAATCCCCACCCATGGTTCGCAGAGCATTCTCAAAGATTTGGCGACTGGGCTAGAAAGTTTTGTGGTTGCCTCAGATGTAAATCGGAATTGGCAACCTACGATTCAGGGACGGCTAGCGGTGATTAGTTGGGATCAAACGGCGAAACCAACACCGTTATTAGTGATCGAGCAAACTAATGAAGGTAAAAATGTGCTGATGCGGAACAAGCGTCTAGCCCAATCTAAAATATAAAAAAGGAGGCGCTTTGCGCCTCCTTTTTTATATTTTAGATTGCAAAGCGTTTTCGTTAGGTAATCGTATAACTACCAAGAATTTTAAGATTTTCAGTGACGGCTTGTAGTTCTTGTAGAGCTTCACTGAAGTTAGGATCATCGATGGGGGCTTCAATGTCGATGAAGAAAATATACTCACCCAGCGATCGCTTGGTCGGACGTGACTCAATCCGACTCATGTTAATTTGGCGATCGGCGAATACTAACAAAGGTTTAACAAGAGCGCCCGGCATATTCCGTTTCAGGCTAAAGGCAAGGGATGAATGTGTGCCTCTCGTGGTGGGTGAAGTGCGTCCTAGTACTAAAAAACGAGTGCAGTTATCAGGTTGATCATTAATTGGATATTGCAGAATTGGTAAATCGTAAATTTCGGCGGCTCGTTGTGAGGCGATCGCTGCCACGGTCACATCTTTAGCCACAATATGCAAACCATCGGTTGTAGAGTCACTGGCTATTTGCTGCACAGTGGGTAAATGATGATCCAGCCATTGCTGACATTGAGCTAAACCTTGAGGATGGGAATAGACCACTTTAATATCGTCAAGATTTTGGGCGCGGGTAATCAAAGCATGGGCGATTGGCATAACGATCGCCTGTTGGATTTGTAATGACTCCGATTGCCAGAGGCTATCGAGGGTCATGGTTACCCCACCTTGAATTGAATTCTCGACAGGGACAACGGCTACATCCACATGCCCCTGCTCGGCAGCATTAATCGCTTGGGGAATCGTAGGATAGGGACACATTCGCGAATGATCATGCTCTAAGTCGGGATGGCTAAGCTGTAAATATTGCAAAGCTGCCATTTCTGAATATGTACCTGCGGGACCAAGGTAAGCAACCGTTGTCATGATTAGGGTTTCGCGATTGAGTAGGGAACCAGATTTTTAGTGGCGCGGCTTCGCCGCGCCACTAAAAATCTGGTTCCTTATTTTACTGTCCCTTAGTGCAGATAATCTCCTATACCGAAGAGGAGAGGCTTTGCGTTCCCTCTTTATCTAGTTCATTTACTTCCAATACCTCTGATGCAGGCAAATGAGACTTACGATCAAGCAACATATAAGTATCCATTTCACCTCTTCCTTTGACAAATATTTTGCCCCGATGCCAGAAGGCATATTTATCTTTGAGTAACTCATAGGTAGCTTGCGTAACTTGAATGCCTCCCGCTAAACCATGGGATTCCATGCGACTAGCAACATTGACCGCATCACCCCAAAGATCATAAATAAATTTGCGGATACCGATCACTCCAGCCACAACTGCACCCGTATTAATTCCGATTCGCAAACGGAAGGCGGTATCGTCCCCACGTTTAAAATTAGAGATAGATTTTTGCATAGCTAATGCCATCTCGGCGATCGCTTCGGCATGGTCAGGTCGGGCTGTGGGCAATCCACCAACTACCATATAGGCATCACCAATGGTTTTGATTTTTTCTAATCCCAACTGATCGGCAAGCAGATCAAAAGAAGAGAAAATGCCATTGAGCATGGTCACTAAGTCATTGGGTGAAACTTGTGTCGAGAGAGCCGTAAAGTCCACAATATCCGCAAACAATATGGAGACATTATCTGACCTTGAGGCGATCGCATTATTACCAATCTTCAGTTGATTGACAATCTCTTTTGGCAAGATATTTAGTAGTAAATTTTCCGACTTTTCTTGTTCCGCTTTGAGCGCTTGTTCGGCAAGTTTCCGTTGCGTAATATCTTGAACCAGTCCCTCAAAGGAAATGAAGTTACCTTCCTGATCATAGTTAGCTCTAGCATTAATCAAAATCCAAATGATACTGCGATCGCTCTTATAGACAAGCGCTTCAAAACTAGCCACCGAGCCTTCATTGGCAATTTGATGTAAGAATTCTTGATAACGTTTCGGTTCTGTAAACAGACGATATGGATCTAACGCAACCGCAGTAAGTAGTTCTGTGGGAGTTTCATAGCCATAAATATTCGCAAGGGCTGGATTAGCATTGATATAACATCCATCTGCTTGGGCTTGAAAAATGCCTTCGATCGCATGTTCAAAAATGCTGCGATACTTCTCTTCCGCTTGACGCAGAGATTCTTCAATTTGCTTTTGATGACTAATATCAATAATCACCCCATCCCAGACTGTATCACCTTGGTCATTGCGATGGGGCTGAGAGATAATGCGTACCCACTTAACTTTCTCAAACAGACTAGAGACTCGATATTCATGCTCAAAGGTCATCAGTTCTTCGGCAGATCGGCGTACCATCTCATTGAGTTCCGCACGATCTTCAGGATGCGCCATATCGAATACCCATTCCAAATGCTCAGTGAACTCTTCGACGGATATGCCAAAGATTTCTTGCGTACGGGGGCTGATGTAAGGCATAGAGACAGCACCATCAGGATGTAAAACTGCGCGATAGACTACCCCTGGGACGTTATCGGCGATCGCTGAAAATCTCTGCTGACTTTCCCGTAATAGTATTTCCGCTTGCTGACGATCCGCCGCTTCGTTTTGTAACCGTCTGATCGTTTTCTGTAATTGCAGCGTGCGTTGTTCAATCCGCTGCTCCAGTAACTCATTAGCATCCCGTAAAGCCCCTTCCACATTTAACAAATCCGCCTGTGTCTTGAGCAATCTCTGATTTGCTTTAAACATCTTCGACATCACCGCACGGGTAATTTCAGGAGCGAGTTGGTTGCGTCCTTTACCTTGCCCTCTTCCTAATAGCTCCGCGATCGTAAACTCCAATTCCTGAGCATCTTTTTCCAGTTGCCAGCTTTGCTGAATGCCTTGCGTAATATCCGCAAGTATCTCAATAACCACGGTAGATGTGGAGGGATGTAGCTCTTCTACCCCCAACCAAGGCATCGGTTTAATCGGATCAACGGTATATAAAATTTCAAACTTGCCTGTGGGAGCAATTTCCGCAACTCGACAAGCTGTCCAAATATGATGGTTGCGATCGCGGACGATTTTACCAGCAGGCGAAGTAAAGCTCTGTCCATAGGCCGCTTGACGTACTGGAATCACATCAAAAGTTTGAGCAGCTTCAACTGCTTGTTTCCATAAAAAAACTTGAGTGTAAGCCGCTTGCATCACGACATTAACAGTTGGTGTTGGCGATCGCTCTACCCCAAACCAAGTTGCGTATTTACGTAAAAAATCTTGATTGTGAGCCGTATCTAGACTTTGGAAATAGTTAGAGCTAGCCAGATGTCCAGCGATCACCACAGGATTATCTAGGCTATCCCAGAGATACCGCAGTTCCAGATCGGTTAAGCGCAATGATAGAACGGGGATTTCGTCAGACTTAATTCCAGCTTCGGCATACTGTTGTAAAAAAGCAACGGAGTTCTGGGGAGATAGGGTGCTAATTACTACAGAAGGCGCAATATGCTTAATTTTGGCAATACTTTCTTGATAGTTAGATATTTCACGGGTAATATAGTCCTCACATAGTAATAAGCCATTTTGCTGCTTAATTTGAGCGCGAATAATCTTATTAACTGTGCGTGAGTAAATACCATCTGTACCAATTAAGTAAATGCGATCGCCTTTGTGTTGCAACAACCAATTAATCGCTGGTTGGATAACTTGATTAGGACATGCACCTGTATAAAAGATATTTTTTGAGCATTCTAGTCCCTCGTAATAATAGGGATACCAAAGTTGAGCTTGATGCTTTTCAAGGACGGGAATTACCTGTTTACGAACCGAAGATAAACCACAACCAAATAAATTTTTGATCTCCAGTTCATTCAATAAAGATCTCGCTTGTGCCGCAATGCTGTGATCAGTAGTCACAATATCAATCACGATCGGATCAATATTTTTTCCTAATATGCCTCCTGATTGATTAATTTCCGCGATCGCCATCAAGGTCGCATCTTTAACCAGTGCCTCACTATTGCCCAGACCAACACTCGGAAATTGCATCACTCCAATTTGCATGACTTCAGTCCTACTACCTGCAATATTTAAGGACTTAGCCTCTCGATTCATTGGTCGATACTCCCTCTACCTTAAGCTGGACATCTTTAGCAAGATATGGCGCTTTTCACTTACTAATTTTGATGTTCTCTAAAAAAGTTAGCGACAGATCTATCATTTATATTTAAACAATTATTTTTAAACAATTATTAAACAAATTGCCAAGAGCTAAATAACACCTCCTAAATCTAGCTTGATTGCTCTGCAAATATGTTCGGCGAAATGGCTCAAAATCCAGATATAACATCCTTAAATAGAGTATGAGAGTGCGCCCAAAAGGGATACACCCCCATACTCTATTTATAGTGGTTTTCATTTTGTATACAGTAAAATGAAAACCCAAAACCCTTACTCTGATTGTTTTCTGTTTTACAAATGAGTATGTACTCATTTGTAAAACTCGATAAGCAATTATCAACCACGGTTAATAGTTGCAGTATTCGCAAAAGAGTTTGGTACAAAGTAACATACAGCATTATTAATTGACTGATGCAAAGCCAACAAAACCTCAGCTTTAGCTGTATCTAAATTGTCTAAATCCAAACTCAGACAATCATGCAAACTCAGGTTTGTAAATCGATTTTGGAGCCAATTAATTTCGGCGATCGCTGACTTGGTAATGATCAAGATTGGTAAACTTGATAGCGTCTCTAAATGGCTAATATCTTCCAGACACTTTAACAAAACTTGATTATCACCATCCAGCAGAAATAAATCTGGCTGCCAAATTTTGGATAATACATCTGCTTGAGGCAAGTCTTCCGCTTCTAGTAAGCTATGACCAAGGTCGTGCATTAATTCAATTACACCCTCTTCCAAATTTTGATTTAAGTATAAGAACTTGAGAGATTTTGGACTAGCCACATAGTTAGGCAGAAATACACTCAATTCGGCAGCTTTGATCGGCTTGAGCAATATTCCATCAGCTTGATGCGAATTAATTTTGGGTTCATCGGCTCGTTTCATCATCACCACTCGAATATGCTGGGTTACCGAATCTCCCTTGAGCAAGGCTAACACATCCCAACCCGACAACATTGGCACATCTGGACTCAACAAAATTAGACAAGGTTGCAACCGCCTTGCTTTTTCTAGAGCCTCAGTTCCCGATCGCGCAATTACTACTTGATAATTGAAATCCGCCAGAGTATTTCTCAGCCAGTCTAAAACCTCCGTAGAAGTTTCGACAATCAATACTAAGCGACCATGACTGATATCCATCCGTCGCTCAAGCTGCTCAAATTGGACATGATCATGATTGAAGCTATTCTCAGGTGGCAACAAAATTGTAAACTGACTGCCCACATCTACCTGTGAAACAAAGGTAATATCACCACCATGTAAACGCGCTAGATGTCTGGTTAAGAGCAAGCTGGAGCCAGTACCTTCAAAGCGGCGAGTCAGGACATTTTCCACCTGTTGAAATTTTTGAAATACTAAACTTTGTTTCTCTTCAGGTATACCAATCCCTTGATCCCAGACCGTGATGGCGAGCCAGCCTTCCCACCACTTCACCGTCACTCCTATTTGCGGCGAAATAGATGGTACATCATCCACCAATTCCGATGGCAAAAAACTAAATTTAAAAGCATTGGAAAGCAGATTGACGAGCATTTGCTGCAATCTCGTTTCATCAGCATAAATTGTCTGTACCGTTGGATCGATATCTAGGTGAATGTCTAACTCCCATCCTTCTTCAAAGTTATAGTTGCGAAAAATCGTAGAATCCTGTTGAACCAACTTCTTCGCTTGCTGAATGCTTTTTTGACAAATCTCTTTGACAGAAACAGTCTCAGCATATAGTTCTAGTTGCCCCGACTCCGCTTTAGCAAGGTCAAAAATATTATCAATTATCGAAACCAATTGCCGACCACTTTGATGAATCATCTTCACATAGCGACTCTGACGTTCATTCAGTTCGCCAAAGGTGTTGTTGCTCAATAAACTCGCAATCCCAATTACTGAGGTTAACGGTGTTTTTAGCTCATGATTAATACAGGTCAAAAATTCATCTTTGACCCGACTTAGTCCCGATAACTCTTGAGCCAGATTTTTTTGGGCGGTAATGTCGTAGGCGATCGCCAGATCTAGCCCTTGCAAACTACCCTGCAAAGCCACACTAATCACTTGCCATGTAAACGAGGCCCCATCCGTAGTGCAGAACTGGTGGGTTACGGGTAGCTTTGGCTCTAGTACTTGGGGACTATGATCAACCTGACCATTTGTTGTAGATCCATTTGTTGTAGATATAGACGTATTTGAGATATGGCTACCAGTCTCAGCTACTGGCATAACTGGGATAGCTGTCACAGCCTTACTAGGTATACTCTCGTATAAGCTATTGCGCCATGCGGCATTCATCCCCACGATCGCTCCATCGCGATCGCTGACCATCACAGGCAGAGGCAATTGATAGATCAAGGGCAGTAACAACGAGGTTACTGACGGACTTTGATTTTTGTCTTCTTGTACTAGCGATCGCAATAGGCTTGAGACCTCCAAGAGTGCGGTAAATTTGCCATTGCTGTCCACCAAAGCCCAAGTTTCTGCTGAATGCCGATATTGTGAGATTCTCTGTAAAAAATCGGCGATCGTCATGGCGATCGAAATCGCAGGTAATGGCTCAAGATCAATGTCTTCTAAGGCGATCGATGGCGCAGAAAATGTATAACCATCTACTGATTTAGATTGCCAATTTAATAAACATCGTGCATTAAACAAACCCTGTGGCAGATCATTTTGATCCACCACCACCACATTAGACCATCCTTTTTGAAGAAGGGCTATTGCTTTAGCAGTATCAGTGGGTAGTCGGCAAATTGCTACAATCGACTGTCCATATATCTCTAAAGACTGATTTAAGATGAGGGAGTCCATATGCTGAAACCCTTTTGGATTATGTTTAATAAGTGGTGTTTGTCACTAACAGCCTATAAATTTTTATATATAGTACAATCACCAATCTCACATGATTTCGCTATTTAAGTGCGAAAATAAAGCTTAAGATAAAATTCAAGTCATTATCAACCACCAATAGCCCGTGCCTGTTCTGTCCAATCTACAAGTATGCTGTTTGGTGGCCGAAGCTAATGTCAACCAAACCAAATCTACTCTCGCAAAGCATTTGCCAGAGGATCGATACACCATTACGGTTGTTTCCGAATTAGAAGCACTTGTAAGTTTATTAACAAAAACTCAAAATGCCCAAGATTGTCTAGTTATATTTAAAAATGTGATCCGCGATGTCGAAGCTGTCATCGATCACCTTGGTATGTTAAACATTTTCATACCCACCATACTAGTTCTAGAAGATCTTGATGAACAAAGCGACCCTCTCTATGAACAAAGCGAATCAAAGGACTTTTATCGAGCTAGTATCAGTATCAATTTTGATCAGATTCAAGATCTGCCAACAATTATTGATCAGGCGATCGATACTTTTATCAAGATTTCGCCACAAGTTAGACATCAAGTCTATGTCAATATTCCGCACAGTGCGGCTTCTGAATCTTTAAGTGTCCAACAACAGCGATTAGCTAGAAAGCTTAATGAAAGATTGGGGTATTTGGGGGTGTATTACAAACGCGATTCACGATTATTTCTCCGCAACCTATCGCCTGAAGATAGGAAAGAGTATATCGATCGCTTAAAAAACATTTATCGGTCGATCATCCTCGAGTACTTTCTCGAAAAAAATGACAATTTAAATCAAAATATCGATGAATTTGTCAATCTCTCCTTTTTTGCCGATATTTCCGTATCACAGGTTCTAGAAATTCATATGGAACTGATGGACGAATTTGCTAAGCAATTAAGATTAGAAGGTCGAAATGATGAAATTTTACTAGATTATCGAATTACACTAATTGATATGATTGCCCACCTATGTGAGCTATATCGTCGATCTATCCCACGATCTTAAAAGCAGCCATGTAATTGTGTTGCTGACTCTTTTCGCCAGCAACACAATTACTCAAATAATTTCAAAATATCTTTAGAGCTCATCAAGCTGCTTTACCTGAATATTCACAAGATTAAAGCGACTTAATCTAATTCAAATCTTGAAACCCTGCCTATATTTTGTCTAAACTTTGTCTATGTTCATCTATCTCCCCATAGTAGGTATTCCTAAAAAGGTAAGGATAGGCGGCGCTTCGCACCACCTTACCCATAAAAATTGTAGGACTACCCCATAGTAAATGCAAAGATTTATTTTCTAGAAGTTTAAGAGATACGTTATAAATAGCCGACGCAACCACAATTAATGAAATGATTCGTAAAACCTACGTCCTAAAACTCTACGTCGCAGGCAACACGCCAAACTCAGTGCGGGCGCTGAAGATGCTCAACGATATCCTTGAGAAAGAGTTTCAAGGAGTTTATACATTGAAGGTCATTGATGTGCTTAAAAACCCACAACTAGCTGAAGAAGATAAAATCCTAGCTACTCCTACCCTAGCAAAGGTTTTACCACCACCAGTTAGAAAAATAATTGGCGACCTATCTGATCGAGAGAAGGTATTAATCGGACTAGATTTACTATATGAGGAATTAATTGGCAATGACTAGCTCATCAATTGAAAAAAATAACGACAGCAACGATACTAAAAGACAAGAGCTAGGTGTGCAGAAGTTACGCACCATGATTGAGGGGTTAGATGATATCACTCATGGGGGGCTACCCAAGGGGCGATCAACTCTTGTTAGTGGTACATCTGGTACTGGAAAAACTTTATTAGCAATGCAGTTTCTTTATAACGGCATTACAGGGCTGGACGAGCATGGCGTATTTGTTACCTTTGAAGAGTCGCCATCTGACATTATCAAAAATGCTCATAGTTTTAATTGGGATCTCCAAGAGTTAATCGATCAAGGTAGATTATTTATCCTCGATGCTTCACCTGATCCTGAAGGTCAAGAAGTAGTTGGCGATTTCGATCTATCAGCCCTAATTGAACGCATTCAGTATGCAATTATCAAGTACAAAGCTAAGCGGATCTCGATCGATTCGATGACGGCAATCTTTCAGCAGTATGACTCACTAGGCTTAGTCCGACGTGAAATTTTTCGGATTGTGGCGCGTCTCAAGTCCCTTGGTGTAACCACAGTCATGACCACCGAGCGCGAATTAGAATATGGACCCGTGGCAAGATTTGGGGTAGAAGAATTTGTTTCTGATAATGTCATTATTTTAAGAAACGTCCTTGATGGAGAACGTCGCCATCGTACTGCCGAAATTCTCAAACTGCGTGGTACAACCCACATGAAGGGCGAATTTCCATTTACAATGACCACTAAAGGAATTAACATTTTCCCTCTAGGGGCAATGCGGCTTACCCAAAAATCATCTAATACCAGAGTCTCTTCAGGTATCACTACGCTTGATGAAATGTGCGGCGGAGGCTATTTCAAAGACTCAATTATCTTGACCACAGGAGCTACGGGTACTGGCAAGACTTTAATGGTCAGTAAGTTTATTGAAAATGGTTGCGAAAATGGCGAACGGGCAATCTTGTTTGCCTATGAAGAGTCTCGCCAACAGCTTACGCGCAATGCTTCATCTTGGGGAACTGATTTCGACAAATGGGAAAGTTCTGGCTTATTAAAAATTATTTGTGTTTACCCTGAGTCATCTGGTCTAGAAGATCATCTACAGGTAATTAAGTCTGAAATTGAGTCCTTTAAGCCATCTCGAATTGCGATCGATTCTCTTTCGGCTCTAGCTAGAGGTGTCAGCAACAATACCTTCCGTCAGTTCGTGATTGGCTTAACTGGCTATGTTAAGCAAGAAGAAATTACTGGCTTATTTACGAATACAACCGATCAGTTCATGGGTTCGCATTCAATTACTGAGTCACATATTTCGACGATTACAGACACAATTATTCTGTTGCAATATGTTGAAATTCGTGGACAAATGTCGCGTGCGGTCAATGTATTCAAGATGCGGGGATCGCGCCATGACAGCCGTATTCGTGAATATGTTATTACCGATGAAGGGGCACAAATCAAGGATTCATTCCAAGGATTTGAGCGGATTTTAAGTGGTTCACCAACAAGAGTATCTGTGGATGAAAAATCAGAACTGTCACGGATCATTCGCGGTGTATCCGTTGAGCCTTTGGAATAACAAAGGAGCGCGTTGCGCTCCTTTGTTTTAGCAGCCTAGAGATTCGCGGGTATCAACACCTGTTTTCGAGTTTGTGCCAGAAGCGTTAATACAAAGTTTCTTTAATTGCTGCACATCTATCAATGCATTGGTGAAGTCAGTACCTGTGACATCCACACCATCAAAGGTCGATCGCAACATATTGGTATCAGCTAAGATTGCGTCACTCAGATCGACATTCTTAAATCTAGTGACGTAAGCTATTCCTGAACTAAAATCACTCCCATGTAAATTCGCTCCATCTAATAAAACGCCGTTGAAAAGTGCGCCACGCAAATCAGCATTGGTAAAATTAGCATTTTTTAAAGTCACACTTGTAAATTCAGCTCTAATTAAGTTTTTCCCAGAGAAATCCTCTCCTTCGGCTTTGTTGAGAATTGATCCAGTCACACTGGAGGAGCTAGCGGCTTGTACTGGCAAAGGGCTTAAAAATAAAACAGTTGCTAGGATAATGCTGGTGATGAATCGCCAATATTTCATGATTTATTGAGAATAAGTTAGGATAGTTTGTCTTTTGTTAATAACTATTAAATCTCAATTATAGTCAGCCGTGTTAACTGTTCCTGCACAAAACCCAAAAGGCGACGCGTTGCAACGCGTCGCCTTTTGGGTTTGAGCGCAAAGCGCTGTAGTTCGAGCTTTGCTATAGCAATGTTAGTTTTGCTTAGGACATAAACCCAAAAAGATGAGTGGCGGCGCTTCGCGCCGCCACTCATCTTTTTGGGTTTGATTTGTCTAGCTATCTCTTGCGTTGCTATATAAATTAAAAAGGCTTCCAGTCGGGCGATCGCAGCATCTTGAAATGTTCGAGACGATAGTGGAAGTAACTATCATCAAGTTTGCTGTGATTATGCACGATCGCCGACTTGACACTGATTGCCCATGACCAGATCTGCGCGACTTGCATTAAGGGTTGCATACATTTCAACTCAATGTCCTCAAGGGGCTGGGCTGATTGATAACCATGTAAAAAAGCTTTGCGGACGCTAGGACTGATACCTGCTTGCAAAGTAACTTGCAAAAATTTGGCAATATCAAACGATCGCCAGCCATAACCACATTGATCAAAATCAAATAGGGTGATCTCATTGGTTTCCGTAAAATGCACATTACCACTATGCGGATCACCCCAGCAGACGCTCCAAATGGGAAATTCTTTGGGTAAATGATGGATTTGTTCTTTGATTTGGGCGATCGCCTCATTCATATAGGATCTGGCTGAGCCACGCAAAAACGGTGACAGTTCTCGTAAGGAGTCATCTAGCAAATATTCGATCGTCAAATGGGGACGATCAACATGACAGTGAAAATTTTGGGCTGTATTGTGCAGCTTGGCTAAGGTTTCCCCTAATCTTTGAGCCTGTACTTTATTTAGATCCCCAACAGCCACTTGACCTGTAGCGTAGGTAAATAATGAAGCATAGCGTTTACCCTCAAGGGCTGGAATTTCGATCGCTAATTGTCCATCATTGGTGGTGAGGGGATAGGCTACGGGAATATAATTTTTATGTAAAAACGCTAATAATTCTAGTTCAAATTCAATTTCAGCCTTAGATCGCCAATGGGCATGGGAAACTCGCAATACATAACGGCGATCGCCTGCTTCCACTAGATAGATATCGCTCAGCCCCCGCATCCAAAATACACAACTAGTAATTTCACCCACGGCATAGCGGGATAAGACACGATCTACCAATGCTTGCGGCGCAAGGGTGGAATAGGTAATGGGGAAAATATGGTGGTCAGACATACTGGGGAAATGCTTTAAAGACCAATCCGCGACAGGCATAGCGATCGATAAGTTGGTGAATTTTTAGCGTTATCCAGATATATCGCAGAGCTGGGATCAAAAGTGTTTACCAAAAACCAAAAGTCGTTTTTTGTCAGTTGTTTTGGCATGATCTGAAGAGGTATCCTTAAATACTATGCAAGACTCCTCAACTCCCCAACCCAAAACATCCCCAACCGAAATCATTGTCAACGTTAGCAATGAAAATGTTTCGCGACGGGCGCGTGTGCGTGAACACGTTAATCCATTAGCTAAAAAATACAGCGTGGCGATCGCACCACCAGTCTGGACAGAAGTTTATGCTGATTGGTCAAAGCCCTTAAGTCTAGATATTGGCTCGGCAAGGGGACGTTATATTTTGCAAATGGCGCAACTTAAGCCAGATTGGAATTTTTTGGGTTTAGAAATTCGGGAGCCGCTAGTCGATCGCTGTAATGAGGTGCGTGATGAACTAGATTTAAAAAATCTGCATTATATTTTTTGCAATGCCAATGTGTCGCTAGCAGGACTATTAACTAAAGGCTCATTGCATGAAGTTACAGTCCAATTTCCCGATCCTTGGTTTAAGCGTCGCCAACAAAAACGCCGCGCCGTCCAACCTGAGTTAGTGGCAACTTTAGCGGAGTTACTTATGCCTAATGCCGATGTATTTTTGCAGTCTGATGTATTGGAAGTCGCTGAGGATATGCGCCAACATTTCGATGCCAATGATAATTTTATTAATCTCGCTGGGGCTGGAAATTTTGCCGATAGTTCGATTTTTCCTGAGCATATTCCCACCGAGCGCGAAAGTTCAGTAATCTCTCAAGGTCTGCCAGTTTATCGAGTTTATTTCAAACGAAAATAGACTGTTTCTCATAAAAAAAGGCGGTGCGAAGCACCGCTTTTTTTATTATTCATTGGGCTTCAGTGCATGAAACCCAATGGAATTGCCTTCTGTATCGAGAATCAGTCCGATAAAACCTGGGTCACCAATATCGGTTTTTGGCATATAAACCTTGCCGCCATTTGATTCTACCCGTTCGAGTGCTTGCTCTAGGTTCTCAACAGTACCCAGATTTAGGTAGATCAAAGTACCTGTCGCTGAAGGAGTTAATCGATCGCTTTTGACGATCGCGCCACCAACACTTTCTCGATCCATAGGAAAGAAAGCCTGTGGCTCTCCCATAAATTCTGCCTTTTGGATATCCACTGCCAGCACGGCGCTGTAAAAGGCGACTGCACGATCAAAGTCAGTCGCAGGGATCTCAAACCAGTTAATTGCATTCTGCATACAAATTCTTTCTGAGCGATAGGACTTCTAAAGGTTACTGCACTGCATATTGGGGGACAAGTTCCCTCAATACATCTTAATCTTTGAAAAGCGTACGAATATCTTTTAAGCAGTATTTAGAGTTTTAAAAGCTGTCTCCACAGCTTTTTCGCGCCATTCATGTAATACACGATCGAGGTAACTTGATTCTTTTACTACTTCATCATATTTAGTTTGAATTGGCTTAAGATGCGCGATCGCCGCATCAGTCAGTACAGTCTTAGAATCACCCCAACCGCGCCATGTCGCCGCTTCAGCTTGTACTTGCTCCTTAGTTTTGTTCGCGAAAATTACATATAAGCCGAGAAGATTATTCGCTTCAGGGCGATCGCAACATAGTAAGAATTCATTAACTTTGCATCAAAATTGATGTACGTGCTGTTGCTGCTCTTAACTCAGCTTCAACTAATTGATCTAGCTCTTGTTGTTGATTGATTGATAATTCTTGGTCTTGATCTCGTGCAAGTCTCCACAAGTCCATTAACTCAGATAGGCGTTTTTGTTGTTCCGCCCCAAACAATGAGTCAGGCTGAAAGCTTTGAATAAGAATGATCGCACTGAATTCTATTTCACCTAGTTGAGCCGTTAATGCGTCTAAAGCTTGCCCCGCAGTTTTGCCCTCAGAGTGTTTGTCACCTGCAAGGGCGCGATATGATTTTTCACCTTTAGGATCAGAAATTGGCAAAATTGATACGGTAGCCATGCTTTCATCTCAAAATTGTTGAACCAATCATAGCTTACTCAATAACATAAAGTTCATTGTCCTAGTTGTCTTGATTTCTCTATTGTTGCCCCATTTTCTAGCCATACGAGTGCATTTTCTTCTGGCTTATCAGGATTAACCCACATAATCTCATGTAATTCCTTTATGGATTTAGCGGCTTTATCAAATGGGTTTCTCGCTTTTTCGTCTAGAGAAACAACAATCTTATCAGTCGCGATCGCTGCTTCTAAAAGGTGGCAATCTTTCCACATTGTCTCTCGCGGTCTATCGCTTTCTGCAACTTTATCTAGTCTGTCTCTAAGTGCCTGATTAAAAGCTACATCTGCGCGGTATTCAACCTTTCTCTTAGCTACCATGCTCGAACGCCACTTTTTTGCATAGATTGATTGGTGCTTGTCCCATTCTTCTTTAATGTCATCTGTGAGTACCATGCGATGACAAATAGTTAGGACTGAGTTAAGGAAATCACGGCAATTTTTAGATGTAGGGAAAGTTGCATTGGGCGCACCACAAGATCTTGCGATCGAGGCATCAATCACTAATAACTTGGAGACTTTTGCTTTCTTCGACATGATTTAGACTGCCATCAATTTAGATTCGGCAGCATCTAAATAACGACTCTCCTCTTGCAAAGAAATCTCGCTAAAGTCTTCTGGCCAGTCTCCAAAAGCTCCTGTTTCATCAAGTTCGGCTGTAGTTACTTTTGTAAAGCCATTATCATCTTGACTAAACCAATGCAATTTCACTTTTTCAGCCGCAATTTTATCTTCAGCAATAAGTGATTGCACTCGTCTAATTAATAACTCACTATGGGTTTCGACAACGACTCTAACACCTCGATTTGCGGCATTAACAAGGAGTTGCGCTAGGTTAGCTTGGGCGCGAGGATGTAAATGAATTTCTGGTTGTTCTAAATATACTAATTGCTCTGGTTCAGCGACTAATAAGGCTACAACTACTGGCAAGGTTTGTGATAATCCAAATCCAACATCAGCAATACTAACCATGTCATTAGATTTGCTATTGCCTTTATTTACCGATCTACCAACTCTCACTTCAATTTGTGTATCGTCAATTTGTTTTGTATCAACTTTCCAAGTTAACCCTAATATTTGAAGTGCCTCATCCAGTTGTTTTAGCCGTTTATCTTTATTAATTTTCCAATCATGAATAATATTAGCAACGTAATTCTCAAATGTTCCAGTAAAACTTCCACCTACAAAGCTAACAGGATAGGTACGTTCAGGATTTCCTCTTAATCCTGGTACATGTATCAACTGACGAATTTGCATTTCTATAGAAAGACATAAACCCTCATTGCCAAATGCTTTAAGTAAACGTATTAATTCAAGTAAATTTACAGATAAACCAAACCGTGGATTTTCTATCGCCATCAAAGATGAAGAGTCCACATACAACAAACATTTATATCTTTCAATCCAAAACTTATGTTTGTCTGTTACGGGTACGGGATCATAATATGTATTCTTATAATATTTCTGAATCTGAGGGGGAAGATTATTTACTATGTTTTCGTGGGTCATATCTGATCGTAAGGTCATAGTTAGGTCTTCTTGTTTATACATTGAAGAATAAACCTGTATGCCTTTAACTTTATTTACCTTTTTGAAAATACTCTTCAGTATTTTCTGTTTTCCCATTTCTATGGAAACAGAAAAAATATTATTTGCAGACGATGAACCATTAAAGACTTTTGTAAATATTTGATCTGTTGAAGTTAAGCGAACATTTGCACCATTTAGCTTTAGAGAACCTGCATCATATATAGACTCTAAAGTTTGTTTCATTAACAATAGTGGCTGCATAATACTGGACTTACCAGAACTATTTGCACCAGAGAGAATAGTTAAAGGAGATATTTCAATACTGCATTCTTCTGCAAGCGACTTATATCCTGAAACAGAAATCCTTGTAATTCCTTTTTCGGGCTTACTATTCTGATCATCTTTTAATGTGCTTTTTGTTTTAGTCATTGACTTTAACTAGTAGAAAAACTTGGATAAATTCTTACATGTTTCAATTTTATAAGATGCAAGCAAGGAGCTTAAGCCCCTTGCTTGGAAAATGAGATATATCTGATTAACTATTATAAAGGTGGCAAATAACCCATTGCATCTTTGACAGCATTGAGGGTTTTAAAAGCAGTTTCAGATGCTTTTTCACGACCTTCTTTTAATACGTGATCAAGATAGCCTGACTCTTTGACCACTTCATCATACTTAGTTTGAATTGGCTCAAGATGCCCGATCGCCGCATCAGTCAACACAGTCTTAAAATCGCCCCAGCCGCGCCATGTCGCCGCCTCAGCTTGTACTTCTTCCTTAGTCTTATTCGCAAAAATTGCGTATAAACCGAGGAGGTTATTCGCTTCAGGGCGATCGCTATCATCAAAGGCTAACTCGCGCACTGCATCGGTCTTGCATTTCTTAATTTTCTTGGCAATCTCATCGGGCTTATCAAGCACATGAATCCGACTCATTTCCGAAGGATCGGACTTAGACATTTTTTTTGTGCCATCGGTGAGGCTCATCACCCGCGCTCCTTCCTTGCGAATTAAAGGATTCGGCACTTTCAAAACTGGTGCAAACTGATCGTTAAATCTTCCCGCAATATCTCGTGTCAGTTCCAAATGTTGCTTCTGATCTTCACCAACAGGAACTAGATCCGCCTGATACAACAAAATATCCGCCGCCATTAGCACAGGATAGTCCAGCAGCCCCACACCCACATTTTCGCCTTGCTTGATCGCCTTCTCCTTAAACTGGATCATCCGCTCCAACCAATTAAGCGGCGTGATGCAATTGAGTAGCCATGTGAGTTCAGCATGTGCCGAAACATGGGACTGCACAAAAATCGTAGAAATACTTGGATCAATGCCACAGGCAATATACAGTGCAGCAATATCGCGAGTATTGCTAGCTAAGGTTTTAGGATCGTGAGGGACAGTGATCGCGTGCAGATCGACAACACAAAAGAAGTTTTCGTAATCAGCCTGAGTCTCTACCCAGTTGCGAATTGCCCCCAAATAATTGCCAATGTGCAGATTGCCAGTCGGTTGTACGCCAGATAGAACTCGTTTTTGCATGGGATTTTTCAGATCATACAGAGAACGCTTTGCGCTCTATATATATTTAAATTACAGGTTGATAATGTATAACACCATAGAATAAGCGCTTCACGCTCATTCTATGTATTGGGGTTACAGGTTGATAATGTATTTACAGGAACAGGCGAGGGAAAAACGATCGCTCGACAAAAAGGCAAGCTAACTTTCCCCAGATCCTGCTCAAAAGCTTTTGGTATTGTACCAATTAGCGTTTCGACTATACTTTTACGCGGATCAGATGGCGCGACTTGGTAGAGAACACTCAGTACATCATCAGGAAACCAAGCTCGCACAAGGGTTAACAACTCTGATGCAGTTAATGGGCGATCGCGATTATCAGAATTTAGACGAATCCCCACTAAGCGATCGCGCTCAAAATAAATATTTGCCGTAAAGCCTCTCACATAAACGAGTTTGCGATCGGGCAAGGCATACAAGCCCTCGCCGCCTGGTTGCAACTTGTGAACGGTATATTCATCCCGATGAATCGTCGCGATCGCCGCCCAATTATTATCCTGAGCATATTTAAGAAACTGCGTCTCTAACATGCCTACATGTAAAGTATCAGGCTGTAATGGTGGACGCGCTCTCGTTTGGAGACTGGGCAAAGTTCTTACTGTGCCTAGCTTTTCATTAGCATTAGCTGAATTATCTGATCGCACCGCAGGAGTATAGGCGATCGCACTAAAGAATGTTGTCGCGATCGCCATACCAATACATATATAAGAGTTAACTCTTCTCGCCATACACTTACCTATACGGCACTACTGACAAGGCTTTAATTTTTCTGCTTCTACCTTAGCAAAAATTCTTGTTTATTGTGACTAAAAACGCCAAAATGAATTATAGCTATAGCTAATCAAGAGAGAGTTACGGCGCGAAGCGCCGTAACTCTCTCTTGGGTTTTAGTTCAGGCTGTGTAGCGGTTTCATGCTATAGGTAGTAACTAATAGTTTCTTGGCAATTTTGTTAGCTTATGTCCCTTAACCCTGAGTCAGAGTCCGATCGCGGGAAAAATAAAGCTTCCTCTAAAAGTTTTGAGGCAATGCGAAAGTTTTCCGAAAAGTACGCAAAAAATACAGGTACATTTTTTTGTGTTGATCCTAGCGTTACTAATGCCGTTATTGAAGGCTTAGCTAAGCATAAAGAAGAGTTAGGCTCGCCTCTCTGTCCCTGTCGCTATTATGAAGACAAGGAAGCTGAAGTCAAAGATACCTACTGGAACTGCCCTTGTGTACCGATGCGTGAGCGCAAAGAATGTCACTGTATGTTATTTCTGACTGAAGACAATCCCTTTGTTGGCACAAAACAAGAACTCGAAGTAGTTGAAATTGTCTACGATGCTTAAACAATAAAGGTGGTGCTTTGCATCACCTTTATTGTTTAAGCGCATCATGAGGCGATCGCGCCCAACAGACTTTTCCAGATTTTGCAAGCTCTAAAGATTTTGAGACGGCTTCACTGAGATTTTGCCATTTTACTTGCCGATCAAGCAGTAATTTACTAACTTTAGCTAGAGATTGCTCTCTCTCATAACGGATTTTAGAGAACATCAAGGGATCGATTCTTTGATAACTCGCATTACGAACTTCTAACATCGACTCATGCACCATAATCGCCACTTCTGAACCAATATTCATTTGGGCGTAATGTCGCAAATGAGCAATCCCCTTTGCGGAGGTTGCATAAAGTGGTGGCAGCCGATTTAAAGTTTTTGCCAACACATCTTCGAGACGAATAAACCGCAGATCAGATGGTGGAAAACTTTGCGCTCGGTTTTGCGCCATTCTAATGATCAGTCGCTCCAGAGAATGAACGAGATATCTGGATTCGAGGAGATAAATTTCATATTCTTTTTGCTTGGATTCAGGGACGGCATTGTATTTTTGCGTAGACTTCCCAAGATACATTTGAGAATTAACGGTTCTTCTTCCTAAAGCTCCATATTTACTAACACGCGGTGATGAGTTAGCAGAATTATATTTAGCGATCGCACTTTCTAGATTTTCTTCTAAAGCATTAGGCAAATCACACCACATGAGATTCGTCCAATTAAGTCGCTCTTGGGCATCAAGCAAAGCATAGGGTGCATTAGCTAACTCTATATCTTCCAATGGTTGAGGCTCACGTAATGGATCGCGACGCACTCCTAATAATGCTTGACGAATTGCCTTAGTAATATCAGCTTGCAGAGTCATGCATTCTTGTCTCTTTGTCTGCAAACCAACATCTGTAGAGGCAAACATCGGTGGTAACCGATTTAAGGCGTAGGCAATTACCTCATCAATATTATATTTATGCCTAATCCCACTACCTAAACCCTGAATTTGGGTATTGGCTTCTCTATAAACAAATTCAAGTAGGACGTTGCGGCAAGATTCCATGGGATTGACTGAATATCTATCTGTCAGTGCTTTCTATATAGCATTTCTAAATCATTTATAGATTTTTGGACTTGTAGAAGAGTAGAAAAACTGCTCATCAACAAGTCATTTAGAATTGGTATATTTAATACCAACTCACAAAAGTGTAACGATAATTTGGTGAATTAAAAAACAAACCCAGCAAGGGTTTGCAAAACACAAAATGGCGCAGCTATTTTGTGCTTTGGGATAAAGCTAAGAATGTAAAATCGTTGACCTCATAATATTTTCAGCTTTTAACAGGTAAAAAATTTCCTCTCTTTCATTAATGTACCCTTTAAAATATGGTCTAAGTGTTGCTGGTACAGAATTAATATTTTGCTCAAGATGATCGCTATGAATATTTACAACCCCCAAAATTTTAGGCACAACCAAGGCGAGAGAAAGTTCCTGCGCTGATATCAAAATTACTTCATAAAGTCTAATATTTTGATCTAGTGGCTGCAATCCCAATAGCATCGCCAAATCGATCGCCCAATAAACACGGCGACGACGGCTTAATATACCTAAGATACAGGACGGTTTATTCGGGACAGGAATAATGTGGGCAGCCTTAATCGTCAAAACCTCTTGGGTGAATTCACTCTCAAGTAAGCCGATAGTTTGCGGATCGATCACAAACTTCAGACAAGTATTTACATCTGGATCTGGCTTTGTGCCTATCTTTGCGTCTTTGGAATGATCGACACTCTCAAAAAGTGCTTGCATGGACATAGGTCAACTTTAGTAAACATTAATACCAATTCACAAAGGTGTGATCACACTTCTGTAAATTAAAAATCAAACCCCGTAAGGGTTTGCAAAACAAAAAATAACTACGCATTTTCTGTTTTGGTATAACCATGTATAGCGAGCAGTGAGCCCGTTTGTATACAGCATTATGGCTGCTTACGCCCCCATTTCTCGATCGCAGCCTGAATTTGCTCGACCTTAAATGGCTTAGCAATGAAATCATTCATTCCCGATGCCAAACATTTTTCGCGATCGTCCTGCATCGCATTAGCAGTAATTGCAATAATTTGCATAGATTTAGCGAGATTGGATAATTTATTCTGCCCACTTTGCTCTATAGCTCGAATTTGTCGAGTTGCCTCTAATCCATCCATTTCTGGCATCTGCACATCCATAAAAATCAAGTCATAGGATTGTTTTTGGATCGCTTCTAATACTTCAATTCCGTTGGCGGCAATATCAATACCGTAACCCATTTTCTCAAAAAGACGATTTGCTAATTTCTGATTGACAGGATTATCTTCAGCTAGCAAGATTTTGAGAGGAATTTGCTCAGCCAATTTGGGAATCTTACTTAACAAAGCTTTGTTTTCAGCAATCTCGACTGGCTCTAACACCATTTCCAAGGTCTGATTAGGAGAGCTTTGCACTGCAACGGGGTGATAGGGAATCGTAAATAAAAAGGTTGTACCTTGCTCGAAAACACTCTCAACCCAAATATCACCGCCCATTAAGCTAATCAGCTTTTTACAAATAGCTAAACCTAGCCCTGTACCTCCAAACTTACGAGTTGTGGAAGAATCTATTTGCGAAAATGGTTGAAATAATTTATCTAATTTATGAGATGGAATGCCAAGCCCAGTGTCTTTTACAGCAAAAAGAAGTTGATTGTCTTGATACTTGCTGACATCTATGGAAACTTTACCCTCAGAGGTAAATTTAATTGCATTACCCACCAAATTGACTAAAATCTGCTGTAAATAGTGGATATCTCCTGCAATAAGTGGAGAGATTTGAGGATCGATCAAGTATTTTACTTCTAAGCTTTTTTCCTTAGACATAAAGGTAACTAGACTGAGAACGGTTTCAATACATGCTCTTATTTCAAAAGGCTCTACTTCCAAACTGACTTTTCCTGATTCAATTTTAGAAAAATCCAAAATATCATTAATCAGCATTAATAGAGCCGCACCACTAGTATTAATTGTTTCCACATATTCGCGTTGCTCTGGCTCTAGCTCAGTATCTAGCAACAAATTAGTCATGCCAATTACGCCATTCATCGGGGTACGCAGTTCATGACTCATGGTGGCTAAGAACTCAGATTTAGTTCGAGCGATCGCTTCCGATATTTCCTTTTGTTGTTGCAGTTCTAATCTTAAGATATTCGTCTTGATCAAATCCTGAATGCTGAGGAAGCCAACTTTGACCACCATATAGACAAATAAAGCGCCAAAAAAGAAGATAACTCCTGTGAGAATCAGGATGAGCCATTGGATTTTCAAAGAGAACAGTATCAATATCCCCAAGTAGCCGAAGAGAAAGAAAATCATCAGCGATCGCAATATGTTCCAACTCTTGCGATACTTATTGTCTTGAAGTAAGGACAAAATCTTTTGTGTTTCTTTAATCGAAAGAAACATCACGAATCCGCCAAGGACAATTAAGACAATAGTAAAAAGATCGCTCATGCTCTTACAAACTTAGGCAGACACAAGTATATAGCAATGCAAGTTTTGCTTAGAATGTAAAACCCAAAAGAGTAATGACGGAGATAAGCGCTGTAATCCAAATGGAAAATCTTGAATGGCGATCGCTATACTAGTTATCTAGACTGAGTTAATCTTTGCACTGAAATATTTAGCTAACGCACAGAAAAAACATATGAATCTGAATCGCCGTAAGTTACTTTCTTGGTTTGGGTTAGGATGGCTGGCTACCCTTCTGCCATCGTCATTAGTTGGATGTAGTGAAGCTACTCCTCCTACTACAGCATCAACAGCATCAGCACCTGAAAGTGTCGCTGCTGCACCGAACGGAACTTTTAAAGCGATCGGTACAGTTGCTCAACTGGAAAAAGATGGTAATTTGCTATCCTCAGACAAGAAAATTGCTGTGGTACGCGATCCTCAAGATGCAACTAAACTGCTGGCTGTTAATCCGACCTGTACTCACAAAGGCTGTACGGTGAAATGGGAAAAGGCGAATAAGGAATTTGTTTGTCCTTGTCATGATGCCAAATTTGCGGCTGACGGTGCAGTTCGCCGAGGTCCTGCCGAAAAACCACTACAACGTTATGCTTCTAAAATTGAGAATGGACAAGTATTGGTTAGTGCATAACATTAAAAATCTTGCAAAGCAAGATTTTTAACTTGTGTCAAATCTCTATAAGAGAACTGTTTAGAATAAATGAAGGCGAAGCTTCGCGCCGCTTTCATTTATTCTAAACAAAACTTAGCTGCAATAATTTTGGTGTTTATGCTGTTTATAGGTAATATATTTTAGATATAACTTTTCTGATTTATATCTAAAATATATTATTTTTATGAATATTAATTATTTTAAGACGGGACTATTTGCAACTGCGGCGATCGCTTTACTATCGGCATGTAATACAACTCCTGCAACTACTGCACCAACAGAAACTGCGACTACGCCTACCGCAACTCCCACCACTTCTGCAACAACCTCTCCAACAACCCCATTTTCTGGAGAGAGAGAAAAGGCGATCGAGTCATCAGGAAGACTTTACTTAGGTTCGTTATCGAGAGCACAGCAAGCCTTCTTTATTGAAAAAGGTAAGTTTAGTAGCACTATTGATGATCTTTCAGTAGGAATCAAGGCTGAAGACAGTAATTATTTATTGCAAATCACTGACACTCAGCCGAAGTCAGTCACCATGACCGCAACTGCTAAACAAGATAATGTGAAAAGTTTTGCAGCTTCAGTATTTGCTGTTGGCAATACTGGTAGTGAGACAACCCTTTTTATCGTCTGTGGCACGGATAAACCATCCAAAACACCTCCTACAGGGATCACTGCACCTAAATCTGAGACCGATAAACCAACTTGTCCCACAGGTTCTTCTCCAGCTAAATAACTGATGATCGCATAAATGACTTATAGCGCTTCGCGCTCAAACCCAAACCAAGAGATTTTTTGAAAGTGTTGCGAAGCAACACTTTCAAAAAATCTCTTGTGGTTCGTTTAATCGGTAATTGCTGTAGGATTGCTATATATTGGTTAATATGGCGATCGCAGAATAAAAGCATAATTAAAGGATAACTATGTCAGGACATATCCTGCTTGTGGATGATGAACCAGGGCTGAGAGAAGCGGTACAAGCCTATCTGGAAGATAGTGGCTTTGCAGTACAAGTTGCCAACAATGCAAGGGATGCATGGCAACTGCTTGAGCAGACCACACCCGATCTCGTGATTTCGGACATCATGATGCCGCAGGTGAGTGGGTATGAATTTCTGAAGCAAATGCGCGAAGATGTGCGTTTTTTAAATTTGCCTGTGGTGTTTTTGACGGCAAAGGGCATGACTAAGGATCGCATCGAAGGCTACAACGCTGGTTGTGATGCTTATTTATCCAAGCCTTTTGATCCTGATGAGTTAGTGGCGATCGCTGAAAATTTGATAGCCCGTCGAGCAATCCAAGCGGTTACGGCAAATAGCAATACCTCAGAAATCACTGATCTGGCAGGTCAACTTGCCGAAATCAAGGCTCTGCTGAAACAAAAACCAGCGATCAATGTGACACCACCACCGATCAAGCTTGAATTTACTCCACGGGAGCAAAGCGTTTTGGAGCTTGTGGTTGAGGGCTTGATGAATAAGGAAATTGCTAAGCGGCTTGGCACAACCATTCGGAATGTGGAGAAATATGTCAGTCGGCTATTTAGTAAAACTGGTACAAGCAGTCGCACTGAATTGGTTCGCTATGCATTGCAACATGGTTTGATTGATGCTTATTCATAATTTAGTCTGGGCATATTTTAGGCGATCGCCCTTACATGAGCTATTTCGCGATCGCGTATACTCCGAACTTGTGATGGCAACACAGAAACAACGGCAACCGTCTCGCCTGTAAAGAGCATAAACTCGACTTCATAGCCTTTCTGTTGTTTATACACAAATACCACAGTGCCAATGTCACCAATTTCTAAGTCTGCTTCATCAATGCGATCGGCTAATACAACACGGTCTAATTCTTTAATCATTTTTTTGTGATTTATGCAGCTTTTTTGTCAGGTGTATAAAACTCAGCATTTTTACGATCTAATTCTGAAATGGCTGATTGGATTACATCAACTTCATGTTCAGCAAAATAGACTTCGCCACACTGATCGCAAACAAAGGCAGGAATTGCATCCCAATGTAAGTAGTAACCATTTTTCTGGATGCTAAATGGTGCAGTCTTTCTCTCCATGTGACCTTTGCAGTAAATACATTCCATTGTTATAACCTCTCTCTAAAATTGTTTGTCCATTGACTGCTGCTGGGTAGGTAAGCCGTAATAATTGCAAGGTATTCTGATTTAGGGGCACAAACTACATGAATTATTCGATCTGTTTGTACTGATTTGAGTAGTAAGCAGCTATGTCCTCTCGCATCTTCTGGATAGTCTTCTATCAATTCTCCTGTCATGACAGTTTCTCTAACTTCTTGAGTAGTAATCATTCGTTCTAGTCGAGACATTTGACGGAGCGCATGAGGAAGAAATAATATTTGCTTTTTTGCTGATTCTCTAACTCGTTGAAGAACGTCTTCCATAATTTTGACTCATGGCATGATTAAGTGTTCTTCTTGACGGCGCTCATCTTCGGGATAAAATAGCAATGGTTCAACCTCGTTATCTATTGAATATTGTTTAATCTGATCAACTGTTTCCACAGAGATATTTTGTTTCCCAAGGAGAACAAACGTTGGAAAGAATTTATTTGGACTATCTGGCGGATAGTGTTGCATCCTTAAATCCTTTAGTTTATTAATGTCTTTTTTCCATTCAATAATCTTTTGAGATTCGCTATGGTTAGTCCTAAATAGTTTAAGTTCAAGGATTATAATAGAGCTTCCCCACAAGGTGTATCCTTTTCGTGAATATAAGCTTCCTGAAGGATTTACATCGTATGTCTGCTTGTCAAGAATGATAATGTCTGGAACTTTTGTGAGCAAGTATGCCTCACCTAGAAGAGAAGGGTTACAGTGTATTCCAATCTGTTTGCTATTTGTTTTGTCACCCCAACCGGACTCTTTTCTAAGATCATACAGAAGGTGATGAAAAATCCATGCCTGTAGATCTGCTTCGGTTAATACCATCTTAGTATTACCAGTCTTTACAGCTTTTGTACAAAACCTATTAATAGATTTGATTACCTTGTTGAATAATTCTTCATTAACAGAGGAATTAGAGTTAAAAATTGGCATTGACTTTCCTCAAAAGAATCTTGATAACACTTTAATCCTCAATCTCCTCACAATCAAACCATCATCGTAAAAAATAATAATCGTATTACCAATTACATTAACGTCATTGACCCACTCGCGCAAAACCAAAATCAATGAGGTAAACATTGAGATAATTATCTGCCAGAATATTTTCAGGCTTAACGTCACGATGGATTACAGGCGGCATTCGCTCTTGCAGATGCACTAAAATTTCTAAAATCTGCACCGCAATTTGCTTAATTTGATCAGGCGTAAAACTCCGTCCCACCGCCAAAGTGTCCGCAGGGAAGTATTCAGTAACCAAGCAATAGCCGTTATCCGTCTCAAACTTGTCTAAATATTTGGGAATACCGCGATGACTTAAACCCTGTAGGCTTTGGATCTCACGCTCGATCGCACTAAATCCATCCCACCCCGCACTTTTAGAAAATTGAAATTGCTTGACTACAGCATCACAATTATCAGAAAGACGTTTTGCTAGATAAGTAAACCTGCCTCCCTCTGAGTTATGCCCCAATTCTTTGATAACTTGAAAGCCATGCGCCGCGAAATCAGGGAAAGAAGTCATAGGGTTTTAGTAATGAGTGACTACTAAATTAATTAGCTTGATTTTAGCTTTTTTACCGCAAGACGGCAATACAATGCTTTGCGCTTCAGAATTAATGATTTGACTTGGCGATCGCCGCTAATTTATCGAAATTAAATAACAATAGGAAGGGACTCGATCTCTAGGCTCCAATCTCTGCTCCTGCTTAACATAAATGAGTAAAGCGATACCAATTTTAATAGCGCGTCGAAGCCCAATGGGTTAGCTGCTAACATTTTTCTGGAAATTTCTAACCTAAAATACATTGCCCTTAATAATTAAACCAGAAGTAAAAAACTTTATTTTTTACTTCTGATTTTGTAAATATTTTTATATGCAGTGGTTTAAGTTTAATTGGCTGAGTATCAAATCGAAACTGATTGTCATGTTACTGACGGTTAGCAGTAGCTCAATCCTCGTCACCGCTTATCTGGGCTATCGCAGTGGTCAGGCTAATTTGACCGATCGCGTATTTAATCAGTTAACCAGTGTCCGTGCTTCCAAGGCTTATCAAATTGAATCCTATTTCAAAATGATTCGCAATCATGTACAGACCCTGAGTAATGATCTATCGACAGCATCGGCGATCGCTGAATTTACCAATGCTTACCGACAGCTTGAGAATGTACCATTACCTGCGGATACTTCTTCCAAAATTAATGGTTATTATGAGAATGAATTTCTGCCAAAGTTAGCACAGACAGAGCAAGGTTCACCTGTTCTCAATTCATTTTTACCAGAATCGATCGCCAGTAATTATCTGCAATATCATTACATCGCTAATAATTCTAACCCGCTAGGCAAAAAACATCTCTTAGATAAAGCTAAAGATAATAGCGAATATAGCCGTCTCCATGAGCGTTATCATCCGATCTTTCGGAATATCATTGAGAAGTTTGGCTACTATGATTTGTTTCTCATTGATCCTGATGGTCGCATAGTTTATACAGTTTACAAAGAGACAGATTTTGCGACTAGTCTCGTTGTTGGCGCATATAACGAAAGCAATCTTGCGCGGCTCTTTTCATCGGTAAGACGTTCCAAAGAAAAAAATTATGCAAGGATCATCGATCTAGAATCCTATGCTCCTTCCTATGGCGCACCTGCGGCTTTTATTGCGGCTCCTATTTACAGTCAAGATAAATTTATTGGTGTACTAGCGATTCAAGTCCCTGTCGATGAGATCAACAATGTAATGACGGGAAATCGCAAATGGGAAAGTGATGGCTTAGGCAAAAGTGGTGAAACTTATCTAGTCGGTCAAGATTATTTAATGCGCTCCGTTTCCCGATTTTTGATCGAAACTCCTGACGAATATATCAAGACTCTAGTTAATTTGGGTGTAAACAAAGAAACGATCGCCCGCATACAACAATATAAAACGTCGATTTTGGCGCAGATTGTGCGAACTCCTGCGGTTGAAGAATCGCTAATGGGTAAACAGGGACTTAAACTCATTCGCGATTATCGAGATATTCCTGTCTTGAGTTCCTACGCTCCTTTACAAATAGAAGGATTAAAATGGGCAATTTTATCGGAAATTGATTTAGCAGAAGCCTATGCACCGATTTATGACTTTGAACGTCAGTTATTGATTTCGGCAACTCTATTGATGTTGTTGGTAATCATCCTCGCAATGGTGATGGCTTCTCTATTTGTGAAACCGATTAATCAATTGATTGAGAGCGCTCGGAAAGTGGCGGCTGGTCAACTGAATGAGATCGCCGTTTTAGAGACTAAAGACGAATTTGGCGAACTTGCCCAATCATTTAATTTGATGGTAACAAGTTTGCATGATCAGACCAATTTAGTCGAAGAAAAGAATCGCGAGAATGAGCAATTGTTGCTGAGCATCTTCCCTGCGGCGATCGCCAAACGTCTAAAGCAAGGTGAAAAGAATATTGCCGAAAGTGCTTCTAATGTAACAGTGCTATTTTCTGATTTAACGGGCTTCTCAAAGTTGTCAGATTCACTCACCGCTTACGAAATTGTGAGCATTCTCAATGATCTGGTTACGAGTTTTGATGAAACTGCCGATCGCTATGGCATGGAAAAAATCAAAACCATTGGTGATAGCTATATGGCAGTCTGTGGCTTGTCAGTTCCCTATCTCGACCATGACAAACGGGCGATCGATTTTGCGCTGGAAATGCAAGCAATCGTGCGGCGGTTTAGCCAAGAGCGTGGTTTCCAACTAAACATTAGTTTAGGAATTAACTCTGGTGATATCGTGGCAGGCATCGTTGGCAGAAATAAATTTATCTACGATGTTTGGGGTGACACGATCAATATTGCTAGTTCCTTAAAGTCAGCCTGTCCCGAAGGCTCTATCTTGGTTTCTAACGAAATTTACCATCGCCTCTGCGACCTCTATGAGTTTGCACCACTAGCCACCAAAGTGGAAGATGGCACAAACCTATTACAAGCATGGCAACTCAAAAGCCCGATCAAAATCAAACCGAGTTAAAAACGTGACTACACCATATTTTTAACCTTATTGGGAAATTACAATATGCTCCAACCTAGTGCCAATTATTTATTTATTTGGGCGATCGCTTTAATTGTCGGATTAGCTCTATCAGTAATTATTCTCGGCGAAGTAATCTATCGCTTACAACATCGTCGTCGCCCCCTCGCCGCCACATTGCAGGTAGTGCGAAACTTGGTGTTGCCAATGCTCGCCTTCATGTTGTTTATCCAGTACGTGTTACAGCGTCCAGCCAATGACGAAATCGTGAAGAGTGTGCAGACTCTTTTTTGGATTTGCGTACTCCATGCAGCGCTCTCTTTGCTGAATGCCGTGATTTTTGAGCAAGCAAAGGCTGACACTTGGCGGGCGAGAGTTCCTAAGCTCTTAATTGATTTGTTTCGTTTGTTTTTAGTACTCCTAGGCACTGCGATCGTGCTAGCTACGGTCTGGAATGCTGATCTTGCAGGACTAGTTACGGCTTTGGGAGTTAGCTCGATTGTGATTGGTTTAGCGCTGCAAGATACGCTCGGCAGCGTCATGTCAGGGATTGCCCTACTATTTGAACGACCTTTTTCTGTGGGAGATTGGCTGACAGTGGGCGAAGTGACTGGTCAGGTGATTGATATCAATTGGCGCGCGGTGAGATTGCAAACCTTCGAGCGGGAAATGGTGATTATTCCCCACAAGCTCATCGGTAATGAAATTATTCGCAACTTTAGCCGCCCGATCGCCATTCATGCGGAAAGGATTCGGCATGGTTTCTCTTATAATGATCCGCCCAATTTAGCCAAGCATGTCCTATTGACTACTGCTTTAGAGACTGAAGGGATCTTAAAAGACCCTGAGCCAGAAATTTTTACGATTTCCTATGATGACTTTGCAATTACCTATGAAGTGAAATTTTATATCAGTGATTACTGCGACATTGAAAGCATTCGCGATCGCTTTATGAGTCGGATCTGGTACGCCGCCCAACGCAATAACCTGACGATTCCTTTTCCCATTCGGACTCTTTATCATTTTAATGGTCCCACCCTACAAGCTCAGGGAACTTCCAAAAAATTTACCGAGAGCCTGCAATCTATACCTGCCTTTGTGCCATTACAAAACCCTGATGCAGTTGCTGATGGGATTGATCTACAACATTATGGCGCAGGGGAGAAAGTCATCTGGCAGGGAGTCAGTAATAATTCCCTATATATTGTGATTGCAGGGCAAGCGATTATGACCGTAAGCGATCGCGACCATCTCGAACATGAGCTATTAACGATCAAGACGGGCGAGTTTTTTGGTGAGATGACCCTCTTTTCTGGTGAACCTAGTCCCATATCCATAACAGCGATCGCCGATCTAGAAGTAATGATGCTTTCGGCAAGTGCTGTTAATCAAATGATTGATCGCCAGCCCAGTTTTGCCCGTGAGATTAGTCAGATCTTAGAAACTCGCCGCCGCCTTGTAAATACAATCCAAAAAGCATGAAGCCCAATTCTTGGTTAGCGGCGCAAAGCGCCGCTAACCAAGAATTGGGCTTGAGCGCTTTGCGCCGCCAACTTGACTACCTCTTTGTATAGGTACAGCCAAATAGTCATCCATACCTTTAGCTAGATTCACATCTCGAAATACTTTGTTATATTTCTTTACATAAGGAATTCAAACAGAGGAAAAAACAATGACTAACAGCTACAGAGTAGATGAAAGAGGCGTTCTCAACAACTTCGCAATTGAACCAAAGATGTATGTTGATGATACTGAGAAAGCTGGTTTTACACCTTATGCAGAATTACTAAACGGTAGACTTGCCATGATTGGTTTTGTCTCTCTTCTAATTACTGAAGCTGCTACGGGGCATGGTTTGATTTGGTTGCTGGGGAATCTATAAATTTTGATTGTTACTCATCAGAGTATTTGAGACAAAGTAAAAAAGAATTTAAACAGAGGAAAAAACAATGACTAATAGCTACAGAGTAGATGAACGCGGTGTACTCAACAACTTCGCAATTGAACCAAAGATGTATGTTGATGATACTGAGAAAGCTGGTTTTACACCTTACGCGGAATTACTAAACGGTAGACTTGCCATGATTGGCTTCGTGTCTCTCCTCATTACCGAAGCTGCTACGGGGCATGGATTGATTTGGTTACTGGGGAATCTATAAACCTTGACCGTTCCCAATCAAAATGTTTGAGACAAAGTAAAAACGATTATTCGACCCTACCGAAAGGTAGGGTTTTTTATTTAGATTTTCTGCCAAAGCTGGATTTCATAACACAGATGCTTATGAAAAAGATTAGAGGCTTGTAGCCCTTCAGCAATCAATTTTTTGATTGACTTGCCGAAGAAGTAGCGCAGAACTTTATAGATTGGTGGCACGGCGATCGCGATCAGATTGCCGACATATTTCATCGTAGAAACCCCAAAGGTTTGGAAGCTCTGGACGCAGATATCTAGAGTTGGGGCAATATGTGCGGAAATATCATCCGTCTTAATCAACTTAAATCCAGCCTTCTCCATTGACTTATGCAGATCGGCATTAATCAAACAGTTGGAAAACATTCCTTCCTTATATTCAGGATCTTTCCGCAACATATCTGCTAACAGTACATAACTGCCAGATTTCGTCACCGCAGCCGAACCTTCAGCAATCATTTCTGGTGACATATATTGAGTGCTTTCACTAAATAGAACTAGGTCATAGGTAAGCTGTGAAGAATACTTCGCAGGGGCTTTCACAAATTCTTGAAAAATATCAATATGAAATAAAGCCTTGCCTTTGGTACGTTCTAGGAAGTTAGCTTGTTGCAATGGATCAGGGGCTAATCCCTCAACTTGCAAACCCTTCTCAATCATCGCCACGGCATTATCACCATTGCCACAACCAACATCTAAGACTGTATGAATATCGGTTGGCAGAAAAGAGAGAAGATGTGTTGCATAGGCTTCTTGGGCAGCACGCAGTTTGGTGACAGTCAACTCATCTGTGGGTAAAGGAATTGGTTCCCAATAACCATAGTGAAGATAAGAAGAGCCTGTCAGATCTCGGTAGTACTGGAGTGCAGCGTTTTGGTATCGAATTACATTGTTCATAGATTAGTTAATATAGCAGATTTCACATTAGGCATCTGGAGCTTAATACTTAATAAAGAACCCATTTTTTGTAAAAGCTGCTTAGCTGCCCTCACAAAAAGCGGTTCTTTAATTACTGATGTTACGTGGAACTCAGATGATGAATCTCTTGCTGCTAGCGTAACAGGGCAACCACGGGGTGATTGCCCCTACTACAATAATTTATATTCTGTAGGGGCTGCGCCCCCGTGCCAGCCCTAGACTTATATTATCTCAGGAATTCTATCCACGTAACATCAGGAATTACAACTTTTTTGCGCTCATTTATTTAATATGAGTTTCTAGGCAAGGTTGAAACTCTTCCCATCGGCGGCTGACTTGCTCGTAACAGTCGGGAGGAAAAATTTTCAGGTTTTGGAAGAGATTAATTTCGAGATGCTGCTCCATTTTCATCAGTAGAACCAACTCTTTATGTGGGGCATAATTCCCGACAGCTTGCACAAGAACAGTGATCAATTCTTGATCGAGAGAAAAAGCTTGAATTGAAGAGATTAATTCTTGTTCAGCAATAAATTGGGATTTGAATTGGGTAACTTCTAAACCTGTGTTACTGGGAGCGATCGCACTGCGATCAACATCACAAACTACGACTCCTCGACCATTTTGCAAAAAGCCTTGCCATGCCGAATAGCCGATCATCATTAAGTTGTTGTGAATAAAGCTTTTTTGCCAATAGCCAAAATTGCCTTGCCAGTCGCTATCTTTTAACTTCATCTATTACCTCGTAGATGTCGATTTATGGATTTGAAATGAGCTTCGGCGGGCGTTCTGACTCTTTCTGCTGATCAACAGAAAATCACAGTTGCGGGACAGCGTTGGATTTACACCAATCTTTCCCCATTACTTTCAGTGACTGCTCCTCACTAAAACCGAAAGCTGAAGTCAAAGTATAACATCTATGGCAATTAGCAATTTTTCATAGACAGGTTTGGTTTTTAATTCACAAAAGTGTTAGCACACTTTCGTGAATTGGTATTGCATCCGTTATATTAGGATAGGCAGCACTTGATATGGCTCATCTTCATCCTAAAATCCGACTATGGATCTTGAACTTTCGCGATTTTATAAGGCTTGTAATCCAACGCATCCCCTTGATTCTAGTAACGAAGAGGATCGCAGCTATTATGTCGATCTCTCAACAGTTCGCGGCGAGAAGCTGATTGAAAGTCTGTCCCGTAAGATTGTGCGGATTTCGCCCGATGAGTCAACCTGTCAGTTATTTACAGGGCATATCGGCTGCGGCAAATCGACGGAGCTTTTGCGGCTAAAGCATGAGTTGACCGAGAAAAAATTTCATGTGGCTTATTTTGAATGCGATCGCCAGTTGGAACTGAGCGATGTTGATGCTAGTGATATTTTGTTAGCGATCGCAGGGCAACTCAGTAATGGTTTAGAGAAAGAGGGAATAAACATCATCCCAGAATATTTCAGAAAATTGTTTGGCGAACTGAAGGATATTTTGCATACTAAACTCGATTTGAGTGCAAATTTCAAGCTGTCAGTGGGAATTGCTGAGATTACGGCTCAAGCCAAGAATAGCCCGTCATTGCGTCGGCAAATGCGCGAAAGATTGGAATCACGCACCAATAGCATTATCAATTCGATTAATAAGGAGTTACTCGCTCCTGCTAAGGAAAAGCTGAAAGCTAAGGGGCTGAATGGCTTAGTAGTGATTGTGGATAACCTCGATCGCATTGAAAATCGCATCGATCTGAAGGAGCAGTCAAGGGCTGGATATTTATTTGTGGAACGTGGCGATCAGTTGCGGGGTCTGGATTGCCATGTGGTGTATACGGTTCCATTATTATTGACTTTTTCTAATGATGCCGCGATCGTCACGAGTCGATTTGGAACTGACATTAAGACTTTGCCGATGGTTCCTGCGCGGTTGCAAGATGGCAGTGAGTGTGAAGCAGGAATGGCGCTACTCAGACAAATTGTGATGGCGAGAGCCTTCCCAAAGGTGAATTCTGTCCAACGGATTAATAGTGAATTTGTAAATAAAGTATTCGACACACCCAAAACTCTTGATCGCCTATGTCAAGCTAGTGGTGGTCACGTTCGTAATTTATTTCGATTACTGTATGGTTGTTTGGAACAGGACGATCCTCCGATTACGGCTAAACTGGTTGAGAGCATCATCGCTAAGGAACGGAATAAGATGATAAAAACGATTACTGATGATGAATTAGAATTGATTCAGAAGGTGAGACAAGATAAGCGGGTTCGGGGTGAATCGGAGTACCAGACGCTAATCAAGAGCCAGTTTGTGTTTGAGTATGAGTATCAGGGTAATAGTTGGTTTGATCGAAATCCGATTTTGGATGATTAGAGGAAAGTTCTATGAGCGATCGCACCGATATAATTGCAGATAATAATCGCGATGCCTTACGCAGATTGACGAGAATTGTGACGCGATCGCAAGGGTTTTCGTTGTCGATCGCTTTATCTAACTATCGAATTTTGCAAGAGCGCGTATTACAGGACTTGCGATCGCAACTTGCAGAGAATGGTTTACCAGAAACTGCGATCGCAATACTTGAACTAAAACCTGATGCAAAGACTTTACTTGCACCGATTCAGGAATTGATGGGCGAAGTGCAGCAATTACCACCAGAGCAGAAGCCCAAGGTTTTGATGGTTTTGGGCTTGGATGCGGTTACGGAAATCGAAGCGGTTTTGAAGTCGGCAAATCGGGTCAGGGAAGAATTTGCCAATTGTTTAGAATTTCCGATGGTGCTGTGGCTGAACGATCACACTCAGGATATTTTGACTCGCGAGGCGAGCGATCTGGCTAATTGGACTACAGCGGGGGCGATCGAGTTTCAGCTTGAGGCGATGGAATTAAAGGAACTGGTGCAAGATTCGATCAGAGCTACGTTTGATCGCTATTTGCAGTCTCAAGGTTTGGGGGATTGGGATGCGAGTTTGCAACAGTTTGAACTAATTACGGCGATCGCGGATTTAGAGGCTCAAGCGATTGAGCTTAGCGATGAGATTAGCGCAGGTTTAGATTTTGCGTTTGGCTGTATGGCGATGACTGAGGGGGAAATCGGGAAGGCAAAAGTCTTATTTGAGAGGAGTTTAGTTTTTTGGCGACAATCGGGGGAGCAGCTTAAACAGGCTGTATGTCTATTGCAATTGGGATTAGGCGATCGCAGTTTGGCGATGCGTGAGCGCTACCAGAAGCAGCCTTTTTATGTAACTTCTCAGCAGTATTTAGCTGAAAGTATAGATATTTTGCGGAACCTGCAACGGGGGGAATTGATGGCTTTTTATATCAATTTCTTGACTGCAACATGGGAGGAGTTATTAGCTCTCAGCCCCAGTGGGGCTGAGGAATTAGAAGCGCTTGTCAATGAAGCATTATCTCTCCATCAAATCTATCCCAATCTCCTCCGCGAATCCCACGATCGCGGGATTCTTGCGTCAGTGAAATTGATGCAACAGGACTATCGGGCGGCGAAGGAATCGGCGGAAGCGGCAATGGCGCTATATGCCCAAGGGGAAGCGCTGCAACTGTCTAACCTTGCACCTTCGCGGCGCTATGGCTATGCCAAATATGAGCTTTGGTTGGCACGGGCTTTGGAGGGATTGGGCGATCGCCAAGGTGCGATCGCGAGACTAGAGGGTGTGCGAGATCGCTGGCTTCGTGAGCAGCATCCCTATGACGCGCAGATCTATGTATCGGTTTTAGAGGAGTTGCGATCGCTTTACACTGCTTCGGGTTTATATTTGGAAGCCTTTGAGACTAAGCAACATCAGCGATCGGTGGAGCAGCAGTATGGGCTAAGGGCTTTCATCGGTGCGGGGACTTTGAATCCGAAGCGGGAAAGAACAAATTTCGATATGTATGCGAATGTTGCGGAACAGTCTGACAAAATCGCGCAGGAAATTGAAGCTTCGGGGCGGATGTTGGATGTGGAGAAGTTGGTCGATCGCATTGGTCAGGCGCGATATCCTTTGACTGTGATTCATGGCGATTCGGGTGCGGGGAAAAGCTCGATTTTGATTGGAGGCTTGGTTCCTGCCTTACGCACAAAGGGAACCATTGATGGGCGCAAGGTGTTAGTTTTCGCGATTAAAAATTACAAAGATTGGAGTGCGGAAGTCAAACACAAGTTACAAAAATATTTTGGTGATCGCCGTCCCGATCTCGACCCAATTCATCATTTCAAACGGAATATTGATGAGAATTATTTGACGGTGTTGATTTTCGATCAGTTTGAGGATTTCTTTTTTAAGAAGGAAGATTTTCGCGATCGCTTGCCGTTTTATAAGTTCCTGAAAGCTTGTTTGCATACGGATTTTGTGCGGGTGGTGTTGTCGCTGCGGGAGGACTATCTGCATTATTTGTTGGAATGCGATCGTGCTGTGGATTTGGAAAAGGTGGAGAATGATATTCTCGGTAAGCAGGTGCGCTACTATTTGGGGGATTTTACGCAGGATCAGGCGCGTCAGGTGATCGAGGCGTTGACTAGGCGATCGCAGTTACGTTTGGAGCCTAAGTTGATCGATCGCCTTGTGACGGATTTGAGTGGTGAGCAGTTGCGGATTTTGCCGATTGAGTTGCAGGTGGTGGGGGCGCAGTTGGAGTCAGAGGTTCCGCCAATCGCGAATCTGCGTGAGTATCTTGCCTTGACGGGGGATACGCATCGTAAGCCTAGTGAGGTGTTGGTGGAGCGGTGGTTGGAGAATGTGGTGCGGGATTGTGGGGTGGCGAATAAGGATTTGGCGGAGAGGGTGTTGTATGCGTTGACGGGGAATGAGGAGAAGCGTCCGCAAAAGACGCAAGCAGAGCTTGCGGCGGAGTTGTTGGGGGAGGATTCTGGCGATGGTTTAGGGGTTAGATCCCCCCTCCCCCCCTTGCAAAGGGGGGCTTTGGATACTTTAGGAAGTATAGATAACTCAGTCCCCCTTTCTAAGGGGGATGCCGAAGGCAGGGGGATCGAACCTCTCAACGAAGCAGAAAATCTCTCGCTGGTGCTAGCGGTTCTTGTTGGTTCTGGGCTTGCTTTTCGGGTGAGTAGTTCGCCTGATGACCGTTTTCAGTTGATTCATGATTATTTGGTTAGCTTTATTCGCAAGAAGTATGTCTTCGGCATGGCGGAAGAGTTGCGGATGACCAAAGAACAATTGCGATCAGCTCTAGAAGCAAAAGAGAAAGAACTCCAACGCGCCGAAATTGCCGAAATCGAAGCGGTGAGTATCACTTGTGAGGCTTATTGGCTAGCGCATAAGGAGTTAGATGCGATGGTGGCAGGATTAAGAGCCGCCAAACGTATCTTCGATCCTGATATCCGTAAGATCGTTCCTAACTATACTGAGGGTAGAACCTTTGGGCGATTATGGGAAGTTATCTATAATATTCGCGAAGCTAATCGCCTTGAAGAACATAGTAATAATGTTTGGAGCGTTACCTTTTCGCCCGATGGCAAAACCATTGCTTCTAGCAGTTCTGACAACTCCATCAAATTATGGAATCTCGAAGGTAAAGAACTACGGACGCTCACGGGACATAGCAATGGGGTTAGGAGCGTCGCCTTTTCTCCCGATGGCAAAACCATCGCCTCTGGCAGTGATGACAACTCCATCAAATTATGGAATCTCRAAGGAAAAGAACTGCGTACCCTCACGGGACATAGCAATGGGGTTAGGAGCGTCGCCTTTTCTCCCGATGGCAAAACTATCGCCTCTGGCAGTGATGACAACTCCATCAAATTATGGAATCTCGAAGGAAAAGAACTGCTTACCCTCACGGGACATCGCAGTCAGGTTTTGAGCTTAGCCTTTTCACCCGATGGCAAAACCATCGCCTCTGGCAGTAATGACAACACCATCAAGTTATGGAATCTCGAAGGAAAAGAACTGCGTACCCTCACGGGGTATCGTAGTTTTGTTAAGAGCGTAGCCTTTTCGCCCGACGGTAAAACCATCGCCTCTGGCAGTGACAACACCATCAAACTATGGAATCTCGAAGGAAAAGAACTGCGTGCCCTCACGGGGCATCTCAATTGGGTTAATAGCGTAGCCTTTTCACCCGATGGCAAAACGATCGCCTCTGGCAGTTCTGACAACTCTATCAAATTATGGAATATGGAAGGAAAAGAACTGCGAACGCTCACGGGGCATCTCAATTGGGTTAATAGCGTAGCCTTTTCGCCCGACGGTAAAACCATCGCCTCTGGCAGTTATGACAAGACGATCAAATTATGGAATAGTAAAGAACTGCGGACGCTCATGGGGCATAGCATTGGGGTTTGGAGCGTAGCCTTTTCGCCCGATGGCAAAACTATTGTATCTGGCAGTCAAGACAACACGATCAAATTATGGAATCTCGAAGGAAAAGAACTGCGGACGCTCACGGGGCATATCAGAGGGGTTATGAGCATAGCTTTTTCACCAGATGGCAAAATCATCGCCTCTGGCAGCGATTTCAAAAAAATCAAATTATGGAATCTCGAAGGAAAAGAACTATGGACGCTCACGACGGGGCATAGCAGAGGGGTTACGAGCGTAGCCTTTTCTCCAGACGGCAAAATCATCGCATCTGGTGGCGTAGACAACACGATCAAATTATGGAATCTCGAAGGAAAAGAACTGCGGACGCTGACGGGACATAGCAATGGGGTTTGGAGCGTAGCTTTTTCTCCCGATGGCAAAACTATCGCCTCTGGCAGTGATGATAACACTATCAAATTATGGAATCTCGAAGGAAAAGAACTACGGACACTGACGGGACATAGTGCTAGGGTTAGGAGCGTATCCTTTTCGCCTGATGGCAAAACCATCGCCTCTAGCAGTAATGACAACACGATCAAATTATGGAATCTCCAAGGAAAAGAACTGCGGATGTTCACAGGTCATAACAAAGGGATTAGGAGCGTAGCTTTTTCTCCCGATGGCAAAACCATCGCCTCTGGCAGTGATGATAACACCATCAAATTATGGAATCTCGAAGGAAAAGAACTACGGACACTAACGGGACATAGCAACAACGTTAATAGCGTTGCCTTTTCACCAGATGGTAAAACAATCGCATCTGGTAGTTCTGACAACACAATCAAATTATGGGATATCGATCCAGAGTTAGCAATTTCTGAAGCCTGCGATTGGCTACGCCCTTATCTCACCAATAACCCCAATGTTTCTGAAAGCGACAGACAGCTTTTGGAAAGTAAAAAGTAGAAAGGAAAAAGGAAAAAATTTGATTTTGGTCAAATTGTGAGGGGCGAGATCTCCGACTTTTTCTGTGTAATTACAGATCACCTTTCTCCACCACCAAAAAAGTCGGAGATCTGTATCCTTTTCAGGCAGACTCAATCAGCAAATACTACGCTTTCAGCGATCGCTTATCCCTGCATTTCCCTCCACACCTTCAGCGATAAATCATCCCCACATTGCAAAGTTCTGGGCAAAGCATTCCCAAAACAACGCAATCTTCAAAATTGATAGATTACTGCGGAAATGCTTTGCCCCTACATGACAATCTGTAATTATCTGCTTTATTAACGGTCTATAATTGTCAATAAACATCTAAACACCGAAGATAAAAAATGTCCGATACTAGTTCCTAACAACTATCACAATCTTAGAAGACAATGAAAGCACTTAAATCAATGGCGACCATTAACGAGCAAGGACAACTAACCCTAGATTCTCCTCTCATAAACGATAAAAATAGCCGAGTAGAAGTTATCGTTCTTATTCCCGAACAGATAGACCTAGAAGATCAATCACAATCAGAAGTCTTAGCAGATTTTCGTCAAGCTTGGCATGAAGCCATGACAGGAAAAACCATCCCAGTATCTCAACTTTAGAAGATATTCAGAGCATCATTGCCGCATATGAAACAGGCGATACTAATTAAAAAGTCACTCTATTTTTCGTAGTGAAATTTGCAACTCAAAATGATCACCGCATCCTCACTCACCTTATAGACCAAACGGTGTTCATCCGTAATCCGCCTTGACCAACAACCTTTCAATTCATGTTTGAGAGGTTCAGGTTTCCCAATACCTGTAAATGGATTGCGTAACGTATCATCAATCAATTCAACAATTTTGGCATAGACCTTTTTATTTTCCTTCACCCAGCCATTAAACTGTTGGAAAGCCTTTTGCTCAAATATGATATTTCTCATGCCACTCCTCTGCAGAGAAAGAAACCAAATTTTCGCCACTCTCCACATTGGCGATCGCAGCTAAAAGGCGATCGCGATTTGCCTTTGTCGAAAGTAAATACTCTGTTTCATCCTGAGACTCAATCAACAAAATCACTTCAATTGCAGTACCTTCAGCTAATTCAGGTGCATGAAGCTCAATTTTGCCATCTTTGCCCACAATGCCAAACTGCTTAATTGCCGTAACCATTGCCATACCTCCAAATCTAGCAAAAACCTAGCATATTTCCCAAGGCAAATATGCTAGAAGAAATAAACTTGATATATCCACTAAGTATAAGCTGCAAAAGCAAGAGAGCTACAATATATCCGTCTCCCGTATAATTTGAGTAAATAGCCAGAAATTAACTCAGGGACACAACAAGATTCATGGACGTAAAAGCCGCAGTCGCCTTCGCCGCAGGACAACCACTCAAAATTGAGACAGTCCAACTAGATCACCCCAGAGCAGGAGAAGTCCTCGTCGAGATCAAAGCCACAGGAGTCTGCCATACCGACGCATTCACCCTCTCAGGCGATGACCCCGAAGGACTATTTCCCGCCATCCTCGGACATGAAGGCGCAGGTGTCGTCGTCGAAGTCGGCGCAGGTGTCACATCTCTCAAAGCAGGCGATCGCGTCATTCCTCTCTACACCCCCGAATGCCGCAACTGTTCCTACTGCCTCAGTGGTAAAACCAACCTCTGCCAAGCAATCCGAGTCACCCAAGGTCAAGGCTTAATGCCCGATGGAACCAGTCGCTTTTCGATCAATGGCGAAAAAATCCATCATTATATGGGAACATCCACCTTTGCCAACTACACCGTTCTCCCTGAAATTGCCCTAGCCAAAATCCGCGATGATGCCCCCTTCGAGAAAGTCTGCTACATCGGCTGTGGTGTCACGACTGGCATCGGCGCAGTAATTAACACCGCTAAAGTCGAAGTTGGTTCCAATGTCGTGATCTTTGGTCTAGGAGGCATTGGCTTGAACGTGATCCAAGCCTGTCGTATGGTCGGCGCAAACATGATTGTCGGCGTAGACATTAATCCCAAAAAACGCGCCCTCGCTGAAAAAATGGGCATGACGCATTTTGTGAATCCCTTAGAAGTAGAAGGCGATCTCGTTCCCTATCTTGTCGATCTGACCAAAGGCGGCGCAGACTACACCTTTGAATGCATCGGCAGAACCCAAACCATGCGTCAAGCTCTCGAATGCTGTCACAAAGGTTGGGGTGTCAGCGTGATTGTCGGTGTCGCAGGCGCAGGACAAGAAATCAGCACCAGACCATTCCAATTAGTCACAGGTCGCGTCTGGAAAGGCACAGCCTTTGGTGGCGCAAAGGGACGGACTGACGTTCCCAAAATTGTCGGTTGGTATATGGAAGGCAAAATCGATATCGATAGCCTGATTACGAACGTGATGCCGATTGAGGAGATCAATGAGGCATTTGCAATGATGCATAGAGGTGATGCAATTCGGACAGTACTAACCTTCTCATAGATAGAAGATAGTGGCGTGCCACTATCTTCTATCTAAACTGTTCCATTAACCATGCAGTTGTTGCGGACTGGTTTTCTTGGCGACTACGTTGCAGAGCTTGCTCCAAAATCTCCAGCTTCAGTCCCGACAATACTATCGATTCACGAATCCGCTTAGTACTACCATCCATCGCAATTGTAAAAGCAAAAATTTGCATGGTCTGAACATTCACAATCCAATATTCCGAAATACCTAGCTCCTCATACTGCAAGCGTTTTGTGCCTAAGTCATCGGAGATAGAGGTATCTGATATTTCAATAACCAGATTGGGTAATGGATATTGATTTAGATCAATAATTCTGGTTCCCCAAGGTATGACATCAGCTTTGTCACCAATGTAGTACGACGCATCAGGCTGAAACTCAGTAGCTCCTGTTTTACGATAGGAACAGCCATCATGTCCATTGATTGGTATATTTCGCAAAGCTGCAAATACACCAACACTCAAGATAATAGTCATGTGATCTTTAGAATGATCGGAGCCTGTGGACATATTTTCCAACCTCATCTTGCCGTTGTAATAGTAGCTTTTAAGCTTGTTGGAGTCTGGGGCATCGGCAATATTGACAAACTCTTCCCAAGGCACAGCTATCCAAGTATCTAGTGAAGTTTTGGTTTGCAGTAGGGGCATGGTGTTCACCGAGGGACGCAAATAGGCGATCGCGTATGTTTTATTTTACATTGCCCAAACAAAAAGAGAAGCATCGCTAAGCGATGCTTCTCTTTTAAAATCAAAAAGCGCTATGCGCTATTAACAACTAGACAGCCGAGAAGTTAGCAGCGACGAAATCCCAGTTGATTAGCTTTTCAACAAAGTTAGCCATGAAGTTAGGACGGCTATTTTGGAAATCCAAATAGTAAGCATGTTCCCAAACATCCATTGTCAACAAAGGAACTTGACCTTCATGAACTAAAGGATTTTCTGCGTTAGGAGTCTTGGTGATCTTCAACTTATCGCCTTCAGCAACGAGCCATGCCCAGCCACTACCAAATTGAGTAGCACCAGCATTTTTAAATTCTGTTTTGAAGTTATCCAAGCTACCAAAACTAGCATTGATAGCATCCAACAAAGCACCAGTAGGAGCGCCGCCACCAGCAGGCTTGATGCCGTTCCAGTAGAAGGTGTGGTTCCAAACTTGAGCCGCGTTATTGAAGATTCCAGCTTTGCCTTCTTTGTAGCTAATCTTGATGATTTCTTCTAAGGATTTGTCAGCAAGATCGGTATCTTTAATCAGGTTGTTGAGGTTATCAACATACGCTTTATGGTGCTTACCATAGTGAAATGATAGGGTCTCAGCAGACATACCCGAAGCTGCGAGAGCATCTTGGGCGTAGGGTAAAGATGGGAGTTCAAATGCCATTGTTGTTTAACCTGTTAAAGTTTGAAGTGATTTCTCAGCTTTAAGTATTGTTACAATTATAATCGAGATTGTAAACCGTAGTAGTTGTTACAGCTTTATATTTTAAGGATTGCGATCGCCAAATTCCCCATCCATCGCCCCATCGACTTTCGTAGATTTAGTTAAAGCCATAAAAAGTCCAAAGTGATTAGCAATACCAATGCTGAATATCAACCATGAATAAAAGAGATTTATTACTAACTGGAGCCGCGATCATTGGGGGCTTTTGGCTATACCAATTTGGGCAGAAATCCAGAGAGTCCACATCCCTAGACTCAGCGATCGCATTAGACACAGTAGACTTAACTAAAGCAACTAAGAAATATCAAATTATGAAAACTGAAGATGAATGGAAGCAAGTTCTTACCCCAGAGCAATTTAAAGTATTGCGTAAACACGGCACTGAGCGGTCATTTAGTAGCCCACTAGATAAGGAATATGGTAAAGGTGCTTACAACTGTGCAGGTTGCGATTTGCCATTATTCACATCTGATACGAAGTTCAATAGCCGTACAGGTTGGCCGAGCTTTTTTGCACCGATTGAAGGCGCGATCGCCACTACGACTGATACCTCTTTGTTTATGAAGCGCGTTGAAGTGCATTGCAGCCGATGTGGTGGACATTTAGGGCATGTCTTTGATGATGGGCCAAAACCTACAGGACAGCGCTACTGCATGAATGGAGTTTCTCTCAAATTTATTCCTGCCTAAACTACCGCAATTACCACTTTCACCAAACAAGAAATTTTTTACAAGTGTTGCTTCGCAACACTTGTAAAAAATTTCTTGTTTGGGTTTAAACGCAAAGCACTTTAAAAAGAGGCGGTGCAAAGTACCACCTCTTTTTAGTTACGTCTTTCTATTCCATTTTGAACAGTCGTCACATTAGAAGGTGGGCGCGTCCAGTTAAAATCACTAATCCGAATCAGAAACTCCCCCAACCCTTGATTGGGGTTATACCGAACCAATACAGAATAAGTACGCCTTGCATATTCCAAGGAATATACAGAGTCAAACAAATTACCACTATCTAAGCTCCAACTCTGTTGAATCCCAAGGCGAATTGGCCCATAAATTTGCTGAACTATTGCTGCGGTAAGCACTCTCACATCGGAGACCTGATCAAAGAAGAATGGCGATTTACCACTAGCAAATGCTTGGGTATAGCTCATGCTTAACGCCGTATAATCAAGAAAATCCTTAGCGAAATGACCAACTTCCGCCGCTAGCCCCACAGTTCCATATAAAACTCCTTGACTAGCGCCATTAGAATAGAAAGAAGTCACCCCTTGCGCTGACAAAAAGGCATCTAATTTCGGCACAATTGGTTTTGGAGAAAAGCGTAATCCTGTTTCTTTTTCGGCGGGTAATGGCTCACCGCGCAACAGCGGAAAAGCCCGACTTACAATCGCAGCACCTTGGACTCTAATTAATGAGCCAACGGTACTCGGTTGCAGATCAGATCGTTGCGCCCCAACCAACTGAGCAGAAGCTTGATAGCTTACAGAAATTTGAGAATCGCCAAGAACATAGTTGGGTGATAACAAAGTTGTTCCCAAAATGTTATTTACATCTTGAAATCCTAACGAACCATTGAAAACGCGATCGCGAAAAGCATACTGTGAGAGCAAAGTATGGTTACCAAACACAGGAAGCTGATAGGTAGCATTAGCTCGTAACAAAGAATCAAGCCTAGAGAAATCTAAACCTGAGAAACTGGCTCTTGCCGATAAACTAGATCCATCGTCAAAAGCCCCACTTAAAGTCGCCACAACCCCAATAATATCGAAGCCTGAGAATCCACTCTGACTGGAAAAAGCACGTTGAAGCAGCAATTGTGGTGATAACTGAAAACTCAAGTTAGGTTCAGTAACGACATCAAAACTCTGTTGATAAAATACACCGCCGCGATCAGTGCGATCAAATCCCACCAACGCAGGAGCAAAACGCTGAAAGCGATCAAGCGTAATACTATTAACTGGCAATGGCAGAGAGAAGCCTTGATCAAAAACAATACGGGGTGATTCTAAATCCAGACGGTTTTGGGTTGGCGAAATCGGTGTTAGAGTCGCCTTACTAGTGGTCAGTTCTAGTTCAGGTGGACTGAAAGGATCGTTAGTAACGCGCAAATTTTCAGCAGTCCAAGTCTCCCCATCCAGAATTAAGCGATCGGCAATAAAACCAAGACGGCGTACTTGCCCATCATTGGAATTTCCTGACCCGATCGGGGATATGGTGATGGAGTTGCTGGCAGTTTCCGCAGGCGATCGCGATACTTCAGAACTATTCAAAGTACCAAGATCAACGGCTCCTGATGCATTCAGAAGTTCGCCCTTAACATTGCCGTAATTATAAGTAAGCTTTGAACCACGAATTTTTTGATCGCCACGTGTAAAAAATACATTACCTTCAGCGACAACTTCTTGCGTTTTGGTATTTAACTGCACGCGATCGGCTTTAAGCTCAGATTTTTTGTAATTAATGAAGACATTGCCTTCAGCGACAAATACCTGCGTGTTGATGTCATATTCTTGGCGATCGCTGACCACATTTAACTTTTCACCCACGCGCGGTGGCAAGACTGGACGAGGTTTATCGTTAGGCTTGGGTTTAGGTAAACTGTTTGGCTTGATTGGGCCAGCTTGAGCAAGCAGCTCGACTTTAAATTGCTGAGCGATCGCATCGGGATCAGGCAATGTTTCTAAAAGAAGCTGTAGCTGCGCTCTCACCTCTATCGGCAGTTCAGCAGGTAATTTAGAAATACGACTAGGCAACGTTGGCGGTGATGACAACGTTTGACTAGAGCTAGCCTGTCTCACCTCAGCATAGGAGCTAGGTGGCAGTTGAGTTGAAGGCAGTGGTAAGAAATCCATACTTCAACTAAGTTTACAGGATTTTTCTCTGAGATATAGCTGTCATACTAAAACATAAAACGGCATAGCCTTTTTGTGTTTTTAAAACCTTTACTGGGTTTGGCTTTCAATTTACAAAAGTATGACGACACTTTTGTAAATTGGGTTCGCTACTGCATAAAATAAAAGCGTTGCTTTGGGCAGCTTTTATTCTAATACTCGTCTAGTTGCGAATTTGCACAGGCATGAGAAGATAAGTCATTTTGCTTGCCCCAATTGGTACAAGCACGGCTGGACTCGTTGGGTTATTCATCTGAATTTGAATTTCATTACTTGGCAGAGCCTTTAAGCCGTCCAGTAAATATTTAACGTTAAAGGCTATTTCCACGTCTTCACCCGAAACTTGAGCAGGTAGAGACTCACGTCCTGCGGCGACATCAGGAGCCTCAACGGAGAGGGAAACTTCTTGCCCTGTGGAATCAATCGAAATTTTGACAATGTTGTTTTTTTGGTCAGCCAATACGGCAATGCGCTCTAAAGCCGATAAAAACAATTTACGCTCTAAGGTCACTTGCCGATCAAAGCGACTAGGAATCAATTGGCGGTAGTTAGGATAAGTACCATCTAAAAGTCGGGATATCAAGATTTGGTTAGCACTTTGAAAAATCATGTTAGCGCGATCAAATTTAACCGCGATCGCCCCCTCGGTCTGTTGATTGAGCATTCGTTCTAGTTCACGCAAGGCTCTAGCTGGAATCGTCACTTCTAGATTAGTCGTCACTGTATCCCCTGTCACAGGCGGCTCATCTGCATCCAAAAATCCTGTCTGTAACACAGACAAGCGATGCCCATCAGTAGCAGCAAACTCCAAGCGATCGGCACTTGCCGTTAGATGCACACCCGTTAGAATTCGCTTGGTTTCATCAGCCGAAGTGGCAAACAGGGTTGAGGCAAGCCCACTCAGCATCGACTCAACTGGCAGATAGGTAGTTTCACCATCTTCGCCAATTTGAGGCAATTCAGGAAACTCTTCTACAGGCAAGCCATGCATTTGGTAGCGCCCTGAACCACAGACAATCGATACCATCGTGTTGTCCTTGTCCACGCTAAGCGTAATGTCTTCGTCGGGCAACCGCGACACAATGTCGTTGAGCAACTTCGCAGGTAGGGTAATCGATCCCGCCTCGACGACTTGAGCAGGAAAGGACACCTGAATTCCCAGATTGAGATCAAAAGCCGTCATACCAAGGCTTTGATTGGAGCCATCCGCATCTAAACGAATATTTGCCAAGATCGGATGTGTGGGACGAGAAGCAACTGCACGACCGACAAGGGCAAGATTAGCAGCGAGTTGATTTTGGGGACAGACTAGTCGCATAGTTTGGCAAGAGGATTTCTAAACTGTGGTGAAACTGAGTTGTGAGATTGAACGTGAAGACTAAATTTTAAATAAACTTTTTAAGTTTTTATGAGGATGCAAAAAATTTAGACTTTTGCTGTCTAGGCAGCTTTAATTTTTGAGTTTAAGTTTTGAGAATTTTTTAAGGTTTAAAGATTTTTATAAAAATCGGGAAATGTGTTTAAAACTACTTTGCAAGAAAAACGAGAATTTTTAAATAAACTTTTCAACAAAAGTTTTTTACTTTTTATTTTTTTGATTTGTGGAAGCCAATCATACCATCGTTGTAATTTTTTGCACTATCAAAATCAAATTTAAAATCTCGTTATTTTTTCATTCGATCTAATAATTACTCTTTTAAAGAATAAAAATATTAAATAGTAGTAGTAGGGGCTGTGGAAAATGTGGAAAACTCGGAGAAAACTTTATTTGATAGTACTTCTAGCATTTTTTACCTGTGGATAAACCTGTGGATAAAGTGGCTAGTTTTCCACAGAGTATAAATACCTAGTAAAAGTTTTCCACATTTATTCAAAAGTTTTCCCCAGATATTAACTACTTTTCCACAGAAAGATAGTAGTTTTCCACAGGTTTTCCACAGGCTAAAAACAAATAACTAGATTTATCAACAGATCAACAACCAAAATGTTTGTAAAAAACTCTTTTGAAATTTATCCGTGAAATCTTAACAATACTTAAACAACCAGAATTTATAAAGATCAAAATTGCTTTTGCTAATTTCCTGATTTGGGGAATTGCCACTTGATTAGTAATTTTGATCTGTTGATCCCGTCTTAATAAACCTAAAATTTTAACTGTATTTTGATCGTGATTGTGGACTTAGACCCAAGGCGATCGCCAAATTTTCTCTATGATTTCTTTACGCATCCTTGGGGATTGATATAGTGATGAAAAGTTAAATTGCCTGATTAAATTTTAAATATATTAAATATAGGTTTAGAAATTGTGATTAAGATTGTGCTTAAAAATTTGTTGAGTCGCCTATGTTTGGGGGCGATCGCCTTACTATTTAGCTTTAATTTATGTATAGGTACGGCTCTGGCTTTGCAGGTATCAGATATCCCTGACTTAGATGAGATTAAGACTCTGACTGAACAGACTTGGGTAATTGATGACTCTGAGGTACTGAGTGCTTCTACTAAAGGGGCGATCGCTAGCAAAGCCGAAAAACTAGCAGAATTAACGGGAATTGAAGTGCATGTGTTAGCCATTCGCCGCATTGATTTAGGTCAACCTGCATCGGAGTTTACCTCGGAACTATTTGATAAGTGGTTCCCTACGGATGTGGAAAAGGCGAATCAAGTATTATTATTTATGGCAACAGAAGATCATCGCACGGCGATTCAAACTGGTGCAAAGGTTAAAGAAGTTCTGCCCGATAGCATTGCCAATAGTATTGCTGATGAGACGATGCTCTATCCTGCGCGTAAGGCTAACTATAACCAAGCTGTCAATGAGGGAATTGCACGTTTAGAAACAGTTTTGAAGGGTAATCCTGACCCTGGTGCGCCTCTATTAGCTGTAGAAGAAACGGAAACGAGTAATTATGCAACTAAGGAAGAAACAGAGGCTAGTTCATCCAATGTGGTGGTAATTATTTTGCTGATTTTGGCAACGCTTTTGCCAATGGCGACCTATTATTGGCTGCAAAGTCAACCTTAGAACCCAAAATAAGAATGGCGGCGCGAAGCGCCGCCATTCTTATTTTGAGAGACGGGCTTTGCCCGTCTCTCTTAGTTGTCATCAAAATCTTGGGCTAAATTTGGGGGCGTAACAGCTCGAGTAACTCTCACCTTATGGCTTTCTCGTTGAGTTTGCGCTTCGATCGCGATCGCTTCAAAGGCTACATCAATACTACTGAGTGGAATCGATATATTGGTACGGGTTTCAATAAACTCGGCATTAGGAACCTTACTAAAATCTAATAACCAACGTGGTCCATCGACAATCATGCGAGTTTGCAAATCTTTAATCCAGAACTTCACGAAGAACTTAGGGGAGATCGCAGGTAAGCGCACCGTTATTTGCATCGGTGTTCCTGAGAGCATCTCACCTGCGGGAATAATGATCTCAGGGATCGGAATAGGTTCTTGGTCTGATAAAGCCTGTGGTGTCGATTCCTGAATATTGCGAATTGTTCGAGCGGTCTCCGATAAGGTGGAGGCAGTAGCATTATGGCTGGTAACAGTGCTAATGGGAAAGCTATTGGGATCAACAGATTCTTCCCAAACATATTCATTTAAAATGAGGTCTGGCTCGGAGGTAAGTAAACGATCTAGTTCGACATCAAGTTCGAGATCGAGTTCAGCAAGACTAGTCGCTTCGGCGATCGTGCGGGGAGATTGTTCGGGGTTATCTAGATCGATGGATATGTTGGTTGAATCACTAGCTCCTTCATCTAGTAAAGGATCACTGGGGGCAAATGTATCGAGTAATAGTTCTTCCGTCCGTTGGTTGGCTTTTTGGGCAGCGATCGCTTCCGCAGATAAGGTTTGCAGCTTATTCAGAAAACGATTACTACGAATACGGGAACGCTGATCATTAGGCGATGGCAGTGGATTACTGGTAAATTGTGAAGTTTCTAGCCGTGGTTGTTCGAGTAGCTCTTCGTAGTTTTGAGGAAGTTCCTCTTCAAAGCTGTAAAGTAGTTCTGGTTCTTCTTCATAGGCTAATGGATTTTGGTGATCAATATCAGCTAAATCACCAGTATTTATCGGATGAAATTCTGGTTCGATTTCCTGAATATCATCAGCTTCTACCTGTGGAAAACTTTGAGAATAATTATCGTCTATATCTGGATTTGCTAGATTCAAATCTTGATTTCCAGCTTTATTTTGTAGAGATGGTAAAGATGGTAATGACAAAGCAGTGGCAGGCTTTTGTTGCTCTAAACCCTCTCCCTGATTAGCTTTAGATCTATTAGAAGGTATGGGTGGAAGACTAAGCGAATTGGCTGGTTTTGGTTTTGGTGATAGATTTTCAGGTTTATTTTCCGTTGGTGGCGATACCTGTGGAAAACTCTGTGGAAATTGTGAGTAACTAGGCTGATCGATAGATGTTTCTGTAGTTTGAGAATGCTCAAGAGTATTCTCTGGTGGTGAATATCTTTGAGCTTCTTTAATGAGTTCAGGTAGGACTCTTGATGCAGGATAGGAAACAGCGATCGCCTGTTGCGTTACAAACAAATCCATATCCTGCTGAAAGTCTTGCTGGGGGTGGATTTGTACATCACCAATCAGGACTTGAATCTCTGAAGGTGGCGGCACAGTAATTTGATAACTGAAGGGGATTGCGCCAGTTGCGGGATTGCGATCGCTAGAGTTGACGATCGCGAAGCGCTGATTGACGATGATATCAAGGGTTTGGGGATCTTTGAGGCTGACTTCGATTTCTCCTTGAGTGTAGACTTCTCCTGTAAGCTGGAAGCTGTTGTCCTCATTGAGAATATATTGCGGCTGTTTTAAGCGTAATAGAATACGAGGCTGAAGGGGAGAGTCTGTTTCTGTGAAAATGTTTTCACTAGATGGTTCTACCTGTTCCAACAGATTAGGATGATCGTGGGGAAGTTCTACTTCAGATTCTAGATCTTCGTTATCAATTACTTCATCAAGTTCATCTTCGTCATTAAAGAGGGCAAACTCTTCAAACATTGATTGGACAAGTTCCGTTGATCTCTGCTCAGCAATATCGAGAATTGGCGAACTATAACTTAGCGGTGTTGGTTCAGTTTGGATAATTCCCAAGGCATTAGTATGGGCTTCATTGGGAATTTCGGCGGGATTGTCTAAATCTTCTTCAATATCGCTATATTGCCACTCTGAACCTGATTCTGATGAGATTTGAATGACATCAAACTTGACTGTCTTTTTCCATGCAGGAGTTGAATTAGTATTTGCACCAGTATTTGCTGAATCTGTACCAGATTCCCCATCAGGTTCTGTAGCCAGACAATCAATCTGCCATAGCCCTGGCACAAAATTGGTGTAGGGCATCACGATTAGCAAACCATCGTGGCTGATGCGCTTGGCAATTTTTTGTTGAAAAGGCTGATGCCGCACATCGGCAAGAGGTCGATAGGCGATCGCAATTCCAACTAGCGCATTTGCTAAAGCAGAGCGTGCAGCAAGTCGATACTGCCCTTCTAAAATCTCTACGGTTGGAGATTCTAAGGGCAACCAGGACTTGTCACCTTTGCGTTGTAGCAAAAACTCCCAGTTTTCCATATTCGGCGATCGCGGGTTAAGGCGGTAAGGTGTGCTTAGTTATCGCAAATACTAACCGATCTAGGCTTGTATAGCAATTGTGTTTAAAGAGGTGACGCGAAGCGTCGCATCTTTGATTTCAAGAATTTTGAAAGGGTTGCGAAGCAACCCTTTCAAAATTATCCTGTGGTTTATTGACTAGATAGAAAGACCGAGTTTAAGTCCTAGCAAGGCATGGGCTACCAAAAGTACGACGATTGCACTGCCTAGATAGGCATGGGCATTGCGAAGTAATGGTTGATTACCACCAAACCCAGTGAGCGAAATTGTGCCATTGATGGCTAGCAAGGTCAAGACAACTGAGCCTGTAATAAAATGGGGACTCTCTAGCAAAGGTTTACCCTGCATCACCAGTGACAGCAATCCGCCTGTATAGCCTGCGGCTAAGAATACGGTCATCAGAGGAGCTACTTTGCGATGATCAGCTTTGTTCTTGGTTGCAACTTCAGTATCTGTAGTCGTGCGACTGCGCCATCCTGAAATTGCCACAAATGATCCCATTGCGACAATGACGATCCCCATAAAAAATGGATGACCCCAGTGGGTAATTGGTTCGGGGATATGTAGGGATTTAAATTGCTCGGAAATTGGCTGAAGTGACTCAGCGAGTCTAGTGGCTAGTTCAGTCATAGATTTGGAGTAAATTGGATGGAAAACTACAAAAAACTTTACATTCTTTAATAATTGTAGCGTTTTTTGCTAGGTTTCCCCATGGGTGAACTTGTAGGATTGCTATAGTAATAACGATTCACAAAAGTGTGATCACACTTTTAGATTTTAAAACCCAAACTCAGTAAGGGTTTTTAAAATCTAAAATGGCGTAGTTATTTTAGATTTTGGGATGTAGCAATGCAAGTTTGGCTTAGGACATAAACCTAGAAGATGAGTTGCGGCGCTTCGCGCCGCAACTCATCTTCTAGGTTTATGTTTGTGCTATAAGATGTCTGTGTCGATTACGCTATCGCGATTGCGGTAAAACAAAACAGGTGATTCAGGTCGAACAGTCGATCATGCCTTTGGAAGAGATACCTTTGGAAGAAATAGATTCCCAAAATAGACGATCGCTAGAAATATTGGCTAGAGCGATTAATCTTTTTCAGGGATCTTTTTCGCTGATTATTGTTAATTGTAATTACCGTAGTCTTAGACAAAAGCTACTAACTGCATTAGCCTCAAACACAGGATCGCGATACCGTGAGATCTGGTGGCAATCCCATGAGACTCTGTATGGCAAATTGCAAAATCTTTGGCGCAATGGTCAGATTGAAAATATTTCGGCTCTAATGTGTTTGGGGTTCGAGCAAACTTATCCTGAAAATTTAGAAGATTTATTTTTAGAAGCTAACCTATTTCGCGATCGCCTAAAGCAGCAAATTAAATGTCCACTGGTATTGTGGCTGAATGATCGTGAACTCCAACAGTTATGGATTAGCGCTCCTGAGCTAGCAAATTTGGCAGCCCCGCCGATCAAATTTGGATTGACACATGCAGAATTAGATACAGAAGTTAATCAACAAGTAGCGCGATTATTTGAGATTACTAGAGATCCTCAGATTCCCTTATTTTGGCAAGACACCAAAATCGATGCTGATTATGAATCATTCTCCTACAGTGAGCTAGAGTTGGCGCGGCGAGAATTGAGAATTGCTCAATACAACAATAATCAAGAGATTTCCTTAGAATTAGAAGCAAAACTAGATTTTGTCTTAGGACGGTTATTGTGGAGATCTTCTGAAGCTATAGCTAGTGATGTGTATGAAGAATCTCAAGGAGAAGTCCATAGTGTCTCGCAAATTTACTATCAGTGCAGTCTTGCCTATTGGCAAAAAGTAGATCGACCGATTGAGAGTGGTATCGTTTTATTTTATCTAGGGAATTTGTGGTGGCATAATTCTTTTGTAAATGGGCGGTTGGCTCATGCGTCTTGGGGCAAGGCTAAACAATTTTTTGAAGAAGCGATCGCCGCTTTGAAGCAAGCCCATCAATGGGACTTAATTGCTAAATATAGCCGAGCCTATAGTGGTGTGCTTGAACAACTCAAGCAATGGCAAGAACTAGAAATATGGATTGAATCATTGTTGCTATTGCATCAACAGATGCCCCTTGAACTCGCTCAAGATTATGGATACTTAGCCAAAATTGCTGTCGAAAGAGGATTATGGCAGCAAGTGAAAGATTATGCAGGTAAAGCTCTCGCTACGTTAGATCCAGTTCCTGTTTTTCAGGAAGAAAGCCTGACCCACAATTGGTTGCGGATGCGCCATATTCAGCGAGGTCAATATCAACTCTTACTCACCCAGAGCTATCTTCAGCTTAAGGAACTAGACCTAGCTTCAAGTGTAATTGAAGCGACGATCTCTAACTTTAATCTTAATTATGAACCGAAACTCTATATTCGGTTTCTCGATACTTTTCATGATATTGCCTTTACTCAAGGTCGCTATCTCCAAGCATTCCAAGCAAGACAAAGACAGCGATCGCTAGAGCAGCAATATGGACTGAGAGCTTTTATTGGTGCTGGCACTCTCCAGCCTAAACAAACTTCTCCTAATGCCAGTATTACGGAGTTAGATGCGAGTAAGTTTGACATCAATACTGTTGAAATTGCCGCTTCAGGGCGTACTCAAGATGTGGAACGCTTAGTGGAGAGGATACTCTCCATTGAGCATCAACTCACGGTAATTCATGGCGAATCAGGAGTTGGTAAAAGTTCATTGGTAAATGCAGGTTTGCTCCCTGCTCTATTGCAGCGATCGCTGACAGGGCAAGAGTTACTACCAATCAAGATCCATGTTTATACAAATTGGATTAATGTCATTTCTGCGGCTATTTATAAAAGTCTTCATCCTCATACCAATGGCTTCAGTAGAGCAGATGTCTTATCGAGAGATCGTGAGGCTCAACATTTACTACATAAGTTTAGACAATTAGCGTCTCAAGGCACTCAGATTGTTTTAATCCTTGACCAGTTTGAAGAATTCTTTTCTACTTGTACCCAATCAGCGGAAAGACAAACTTTTATTGATTTTTGGCAAAATTGTCTAAAAATTCCCCTACTCAAAATCGTAATTTCTCTCCGTGAAGATTATCTCTATTTGCTCCTAGAACTAGAATCGGCGCATCCAGAAGTCGATATCTTAAGCCGTAATTTTCGTTATGCATTGGGAAATCTCTCCCCATCGGATGCTAAATCTCTGATCGAAAATCTCACTGACCATGCCAATTTTCCTCTTGAGCCAATCCTTGTTGATGAGTTGGTAAAAGATCTGGCAGGCGATCGCGGGTCAGTGCGCCCGATCGAATTGCAACTAGTTGGCTCTCAACTGCAAGATCGCAATATCACCACGCTTGCCGCCTATCTTGCGGCTGGAGCTAAGCAACGTCTTGTCGAACAATCAGTTGAAGAAGTAATTCAATCCTGTGGTAACGCGGCTTTTCTCGCTCAACAGGTATTGATCTTGCTCACTGATGATCAAGGTAAACGTCCATTGCGAACTTACAATGAATTGCGAACAGGATTGTTGTCTTACTCTAGCAATACTGAAGATCTTGATTTAGTTTTAGAAATTTTAATTGGCTCAGGTTTAATCTTCCAATTGTCTGAAGTTCCCAGCAATCGCTACCAACTTGTCCATGATTATCTAGTTTCATTTATACGTGCTAATCAAGAAGCAGGTTTACTAAATGAACTACGCGAAGTCCGCTCCTCCGCTCAACGTAGCCAAGCTAATCTCAATCGCCTGACAAAGTTTGCCTTGATAGGAACAGTTGTGGGACTGTTTGTGATGGCGGGTTTAGCCTTTCAAGCCAATCGTCAGCGCCAGCTTGCCGAATTTGGTGAAATTGAAGCATTGATTTCTTCCGCCAGCTCTAGTTTTTTGCTCAATCGTCAATTGGAATCACTGGTCACCATTGTCCAATCTGCGAAGAAATTAAAAGACACAGATGAAGGAATTGATAAAACTAGGATTACCCAATCATCCTTTGAAAATCTGCAAACAATTGTCTATAACATTCGTGAACGCTATCGATTTCAATCAATCAAAAGGGATTCTCCATTTTATGCCGCAAAATTTAGTCCTGATGGTAATATTTTTGCCTTTGGTAGTTTTGATGGGAGCGTAGATCTATATCAAAATAACGGCAAGTTGATCGCCCGCTTAGTTGGTTTGAAAACAAGTGAGATTCGCGGCTTAAGTTTTAGTCCCGATGGCAATAGGATCGCTTCCGCAGGAAAAGGCAAGAGTGTGAGGATTTGGGATATTCGCACTGGTAAATTGATTAGTAAGTTCTACGCCCATGAAGATGATATTTTTAGAGTGAATTTTCATCCTGATGGTAGAAAGTTGCTGACTGGTAGTAAGGATGGCATTGTCAAGCTTTGGGATAGCGATCGCGGCGTTGAACTGCTGACTTTAAACCCTAAAAATGTTGGTAATAACTCTCCCATCAAAGAATCTGGCGCGATCCAAGATACAAGTTTTAGCCCTGACGGTAATTTGATTGTGACGGCTAAAAACACCACGATCGCACTCTGGGATTTGCAAGGTAACTTACTCGCGAGTGCGATCGCCCATGATCAAGAGCTTTACAGTGTCAAATTTCATCCCAATGGCAAACAGTTGCTAACTTCGGGGCGAGATCAAACGGTGAAGCTTTGGCAGATTACTGATCAAAATCGTCAAATCCAATTAATCCAAATTTTGAAAGGAATCTCAACCGATGTGTTGAGCTTAAACTTCAGTGCCGACGGTGAGAGGATTGCGCTTGCTTCTCAAGATAGTACGATTCAAATCCTTAACTCTGACGGAACATTAGAAATGAAATTAGGCGGACATACCGATGGCATTTTTGATGTTAACTTCAGTCCTGATGGTCGCTATCTCCTATCTGCTAGCAAAGATCGAACTGTGAGGCTTTGGGATCTCAAAGCTACTTTGCTCAATACCCTCTATGGACATACGAGTAGTATTTGGTCAGTGAATTTTAGCCCTGATGGGAAAATGTTTGCCTCAGGTAGTGTTGATAAAACTGTCCGTCTTTGGAATGCCGATGGAACCTTTAGAAAAGAACTCAAAGGACATGAAGATACTGTCTATGGTGTTAGTTTTAGCGCTGATGGAAAAAAACTCGTCACTTCTGGTGATGATAAAACTGTAAAGATTTGGGATAGTGCTACGGGTAAACTATTGCATTCACTGAATATTCATGGAGCAAAGCTCATCTATGCCACCTTTAGCCCAGATCAACAGCTTTTAGCGACTCTTGGTTGGGATAACAAAATTAAAATATGGCAATGGAACAATACCAATAATCCTAAGTTATTGCATGTGCTAGAGGGGCATAAAGGTACGGTCTGGTCGATCGCCTTTAGCCCTGATAGTCAGTCAATAGCTTCGACCAGTAATGATCAAACCGTGAGAATCTGGAATGTGAACAGTGGTCAGAATGTGCATACGATGGAAGCCCATACGAATGGAGGTCTGTCGGTTGCCTATAGTCCCGATGGTAAACAGATTGGCTCGGCTGGTAAGGATGGAAACTTAAAACTATGGAATGCTCAAACAGGTGCTCTTGAACAAGTAATCTTAGTGGCTCCTGATGTTTGGATTTTTGGCATGACTTTTAGTCCCGATGGTAAGGCGATCGCTGCGGCTAATGCCGATAAAACTGTCAAAATCATGGATCGGGCTAGTGGTAAACTGCTCAAAACCCTATCTGGACATACCGCAGAAGCCTATGCTTTAACTTATAGTCCTGACAGTAAAAAAATTGTTTCCGCTAGTCGCGACAATACCCTCAAATTGTGGAATGCCGAGACTTTGAGCTTTAATGAACTAGTTCAAAGAGGCTGTGTGCTATTAGAGAACTATCTGGAATCATCACCCACATTGCCTCTAGAACAAAAACAAATGTGTCTTAAGAATTAATTTATTTTTGTGATGCGGCTTTGCCGCATCACAAAAATAGCACTTTCCGATCAAAGGAACCACAATAAAATTTTTGAAAGTGTTGCAAAGCAACACTTTCAAAAATTTTATTTGTTTGGGGTTGAATGCAAATCGATGTAATACCAATGCACAAAAGTGTGACTACACTTTTGTGCATTGAAAACCAAACCCAGAAAGGGTTTTCAAATAAAGAAATGGCGTAGCCATTTCTTTATTTGGTATAAAGCAGCCTCGCCGCTTTGCGCTCAACCCATTATTCTCTTGATGATTGCTATATGATCGAAAGCCGTAAACTATAGGAAAAAGTAATGCAAGACCAAGAAACAAGCTGGCAATCCTTAGTCCTAGTTGCCATAGTAGGAATTCTCGCGGTTATCAGTTTTAACTCATTTGTGATTATCAACCCTGGTGAAGCAGGCGTGTTGAGCATCTTGGGGAAAGCCAAGGATGGGGTATTGCTAGAAGGTGTTCACTTTAAGCCGCCTGTCATTTCGCAGGTCGATGTCTATGACTTGACTGTGCAGAAATTTGAAGTGCCAGCCCAAAGTTCTACCAAGGATTTGCAACAACTCACAGCAAGTTTTGCGATTAACTTTCGCCTTGATCCGATTGAAGTGGTCACGATTCGTCGTACTCAAGGGACTTTGCAAAATATTGTCTCCAAAATCATTGCTCCCCAAACTCAAGAGTCTTTTAAAGTTGCCGCAGCAAGGCGCACTGTGGAAGAGGCGATTACCAAGCGTGATGAACTCAAGCTCGATTTTGATGAGGCTTTGAGTCAACGCCTGAGTAAATACGGCATTATTGTTTTGGATACGAGCGTTGTTGATTTGAATTTCTCGACTGAGTTCTCTAAGGCGGTAGAAGAAAAGCAAATTGCTGAGCAACGCGCTCAGCGAGCCGTATATATTGCTAGAGAAGCAGAGCAAGAAGCTGAGGCAACCATTAACCGTGCTAAGGGTCAAGCTGAAGCACAGCGACTATTGCGTGAAACTTTGACTTCTGAGTTGTTACAGAAACAAGCGATCGAAAAATGGGATGGCAAGTTTCCTCAAGTATTAGGAGGAAATGGTGCGGTTCCATTTCTTAACCTAGATATTACAAAATCTCAAAAGTAATAATAAAGAGTGCGCGAAGCGCACTCTTTATTATTACTAAAGCCCTTTCGCGTAACTCTGAATTTCGCCAATGTCGAATACTGCCCCAAACTTCAATCCTTCCTTAGCATAAAGCTCAGCCCCTCCCTGTTGGCGATCGACGAGTGTCAATACATGAGTCACCGTATAACCTGCATCACGTAACTTTTCGACAGCAAATAATGCTGATTGCCCCGTTGTCACCACATCCTCTAGTACTACCACATTTGTATTTGGTGCAAGCTCTGGCCCCTCTATCCAAGCGGCTGTCCCATGTCCTTTGGGTTGTTTGCGAATAATCAGTGCAGGAATTGGTTTGTTTTCGTAGGCTGAGACGACACTGACTGCGCTCACGATAGGGTCAGCACCTAATGTTAATCCTGCAACTGCTCCAGTGCCTATTGGCAACATTTCTAATAGCACTTGTCCAGTCCACAATCCACCAAAGGGATGCAGTGTAACTAACTTGCCATTGATGTAATAGGTGCTTTTTTGTCCAGAAGATAGCGTAAAGTCACCGCTTTTGTATGCAAGACGACAAAATAGATCCAGTAACTTTTCACGATTTGAATGTTCCACAACTTTGATTTCGTTTTTGAGCTTAATAAATACTTTTTTAGTGTAAAGGCTGCTTATCCCCTCTCGATAGTAAATTAAAGTGATTTATACCAAAGGACAAAATGGCGTAGCCATTTTGTCCTGTTAAGACCCTAAGATTTTTGTTATAGCAATGCAAGTTTTGCTTAGGACATAAAACCCAAAATATGAGTGGCGGCGCGAAGCGCCGTCACTCATATTTTGGGTTTTGATTTGTCCTAGCTATCTCTTACGTTGCTATAAAAGTGTTGCAAAGTAACACTTTTAACAAAAATCTTAGGGTTTGTCCCTGAAAGCAGTCAATTTATGACTGGATCTGCTACATTAGTCAGCGTCCAAACTGTGAGGATTCATACTTATATGAGTACTAAGTTCTCGTGGCTAGCTTCATCACTAGTTGCAGCATCAACGCTACTAGCCAGTGGTGTGGCTTTTGCCGATCCCCTACTTACGGATCAAAATCAATATCCTCGAAACTTTCCTGCTACCTACCCTCAGGCTCAGAACAAAGTTTTAGATATGACCTCTGATCCTAACTTACCTAATGCCTATATTCAAACCACATTTAGGGATCAATGGATTGAGCGGCAATCTAACGCTTTTAGAGCAATGAATCGAGAAATGCTGGACTTGCAAACTCTTAGCGATGCGACTATTCGCACTCGTGATTTGCCTAGTTCTTACTGCTCATCTTTGCTAAGTGAAGGATTTAATGCTTGTGCTGCTCCCGAAGAACCTGCTCCTGCGGTTCCTATGCCTAGGTTTGAAGCTCCTGCCGTCCCTTCTCGTCCTGTTCCAGCCTTGTGGTAATCGTTGGAATTACCCTAAATAAGTTTTTTGTGTTGAGTCTAAAATAAAACCCCAATAATAAAGGCGGCGCGTAGCGCCGCCTTTATTATTGGGGTTTAAATATTGCTATGCATTATTACTCACTTTCAGGCAAATTCTCATTGAGAGGACGAATATTTACAATTGTGCCACCCATCCGAGCAATACTCCGCATTTGTTCGTTCATGCGATTGTATGGCACTTGGATAAAGACATTATCCATAGGGCGCATCGAGTAGTTAAAGTTTGTAGGTTGTTTGTACTGATTGAGTCCAGATACTTCATAGACAAAAAAGCGAGTATCTGTGCTGGAAGTAGAAGGTGTCATAAAAGTAAATTTTTAGTTGTAAATAGTTTAAATTTGAATGAAATCAATATGGGCTTTATGGTTTTCAAGTTGTCGTAGACAACTTGAAAACCACGATATTACTGAGCGATCGTCACACTAGCGACTTTTCCACCCATTTTATTGATGCGTTGCAAGGTGCTGTTCAACTGCTCGTAGGAAACGATGTACTCTCTATTGACGCGGCGCACTTTTGGATATCTTTGTAAAGTGGCTGCGGCAACTTCGATGCGATAGAGGCGATCAGTTGAACCTGTGGAGGAACGACCAAAAGCGCGATTAGGCATGGAACCTCTGGCTGGACGATAAGCCCATCCGTCGGTACTGCCAGAAGCACCAACGATCGCGGAAGCACTATTTTGAGCAAGCTCAGTTGCTAATCTCGAATTATTACCTTCAAGTTGAGCGCGATCGCTGTTAGCGTATCCACGATAGAGGCGGAACATTCTGGTAAAGCCAACGGTTCTATCGCCAACTTTATTGTCGAAACCACGGTAGTAAGGTACTGTCGCGTCACCAAAATTAGCTTCGTATTCATCCGAATCAAGGTAGGAATCAATATCAGCATCAAAACCTTCATTTTGATAGCGATCAAGATGCTCGACTACTTCAGCTTCGCTGTAGGGAGCGCGTCCCAAAAGATGCTTGAAGTTTAGTTCAATGACGCGAGTGTGAAAATTAGGGTAGAGAAACTTAGTTTTGTAAAGCTCTGACTTGGCAACAGCACGCACAAATTCACGGACGGTGATTTGACCATTGCAAAGTAGAGACTCTAAAGCTGTTAAGCGCTCTGATGCCATGATGTAATCATTGCCCAATACATGACGATAAACGGCATTAATTACTGCTTGGGCATTCTCTGGAGTCCAGTTAGGACGGAGTTCGGTGGGGCTGGTCTCACTATAAGCAGAAGTTCCCAAACGGGAAGCAGCATTTGTAATCACTATATTTTGTTCTCCTTTGATGTTTGAGCAAGTTAGAGTTTAACCGCTTTTTTATAGCTAGGCAAAACCGAGCTATAAAAAAGCGGAGTCTCTTAGAGCGCTTGGCGCTGAATTAAAATCTAAATTATGTTAAAGGTCTTAATTCAATACCTTTAACATAATTTAGGCGATCGCATTAAGCAAGAGAAATTTGCGTAATGCGGCTACCACGTTGGTTGAGTCTTTGTAACGTGGGTGAAAGTTGATCGTAGGAGACTAAGTACTCGCTGACACTGCGACGAATTTGGGTAGTCCGTCCGCGATCGGCTTGAACTGCTCTAACTCGATAGAGTTGTCCACGATCATCACCAGTATTGCCAGATAGTGCTTGACCAAAATGAGGAGTGCGGATTGGATTAGCGCTATTACGAGCAAGATCGTCTGTGAGCCATGTCGATTTGTTTTTGCCTTGAGCGCGATCGCTGTTAGCATAGCCACGATAAAGCTGGAACATGCGGTTGAAATCTACGTTTCTACTGCCACGTTGAGTCTCAAATGCTCGGTAATAAGGAACGATCGCTTCGCCAAAATTCTCTTGATATTCGTCAGAATCAATATAGGAATTGATTTCTGCTTCATATCCATGGTCAATATAGCGATTGACATGTTCGGTAATCTCTGCCTCATCATGGGGAGCGCGTCCCAACAGATGCTTAAAGTTCAATTCGATAAAACGAACTTGTGGTGTGGAGGAGAAAAACTTTGTCCGATACAATTCAGACTGAGCTAGAGAGCGGACAAACTCACGAACGGAAATATTGCCACTAGCAAGCAGAGATTCTGCACTAGATAAGCGTTCTGACAACATCAGATGCTCGTTGCCAAACACCTGTCTGTAGGTTGCCGAAATAACTGCTTGAACGTCAGAATCACTCCAGTTTGTCCGTAATTCCACAGGAGAGGAATTAACGAAAGGCTCAAATCCTAAACGGATTGCTGCCGCAGAACTTGTCATATCGAAGCTCCTTAATAAATTTTTTAATGGTTTTTTAAAATTTTTTAGTTATTTAGTCGGCAGGCTATACCGACTAGCCTAACCAATATAGATCAATAACAGACACAATGCAGAAAACGGTAAGCACCTCCCCTCAGGGTGTACTTACCGTCTTCGGGATTTTCTTTATTGAGATAATTTTGGTGTAATGAATTGATTCATTACTTCCTCAAGAAAATCTTAGCTGAGGGCATTGATTGCGTAGTCAATGTAGGAATTAGCTTCCAAAGCTGCATCTCCGCTCAAGCCATGATTAGCTTTGATCGATTTCAAAGCTTCAACATACCAGCTAGGAGCTAGATCGAATGCGCGGTTGATTTCGGTCAAACCACTTACGAGGTAGTCATCCATAGGACCTGTGCTACCAGCAATGAGGCAGTAGGTGATCATGCGGATGTAGTAGCCGATGTCACGAACGCACTTTGCTTTACCACGAGGGGTAGAAGCGAAGTTGTTGCCTTGTTGTTGGGTGGTGTAGGGATATTTTTGGTAAACAGCATTTGCTGCACCTTCAGCCAAGCTAGAAGCTTTAGCGCTCAATCCTTTAGCAGCATCAAGGCTAGCTGCGGCTGTGCGTAGACGACCAAAGGCGGCTTGCATTTCGGGAACACTGAGATAGCGTCCTTGAGAATCGGCGGTAGCAACTGCTTCGGTTAAAGGAGTTTTCATACTTAATGTACCTCTAGGAATTTATATGAGAAGTTTTGAAATTGCGAGAAAAAGAAAAAAATAAAATATTGCAAAAAGTTAATGCAAAAAATTTAATGATTAACCTACGGATGCTGCTGCTTTATCGAAATAGCTAGCTAGTTCAGCGATAAGAGCGCTACAGTCGCCACGGGTTACGCCATTAGGATCGTTAGCAAGTGCGATCGCTGCTGCTTTCATCTTGTCGATGCCAACTGCTACAGATCCACCAGGTACGCCCAATGCGCTGTAGGTTTCACGCAAGCCATTGAGGCAACGATCTTCCAATACGCTAGCATCGCCAGAGAATACAGCGTAGGTTACATAGCGAAGGATGATGTCCATGTCGCGCATACAAGCGGCGATACGACGATGGGTGTATGCATTTCCACCAGGAGCGATGAGTTGAGGCTGATCTTCAAACAAGGCACGAGCTGCATCTGTAACGATCGATGAAGAGCTAGCGGTGATGCGATTAACGACATCCAAGCGCTTGGTGCCATCTGCAACTAGTTGCTTCAAGGCATCAATTTGAGAATCACTTACAAAAGCTCCGCGAGTATCTGCCTGAGCAACTACTTTAGTAAAAGCATCTAGCATTTAAAGAATCTCCTTTTTTTTAAAGATGTATAAAAGCGAATCATTCCTAGCCTAACTATTGTTGTAGATATCGATTTATGCAGATATCCAACACGAATAGAATCTTAAGTTTTACTTGATTAAACGATAACCAATTTAGATCAGGCTTACTTAATAGAACTAAACCTCAACTGAATAAGTGTTTTGGCTTAGTGGCTTTGGGATTAAAACGATTAAAACAACTAATTTGTGCAGTTTTTGTGCAAAGCGTTGAGTGATGTATATCAAGTTAGATAAAATGAATACAGAAATCACAGAACCTTTGCTAGTCAAGAGCTTTAGATATTTATACTTAATTGCTAATTGTTAAGTGTTCTTTGTATTTGATCTTATTTCTTAATATAAAGATTAATCACAAACCATTTTTTTTAACCGTTTTACCTTGTGAAAATTGCCTACAACAAAGAATAGGGTGATGTTCTACAATTTTCTTCTCATTATCTTGGGTAGGCATTTGTAAATAGATGAATAAATATTAAGCAGGTTGCGTGGGAATATGCTTAATATTTATTCATAATTGAGAAAGGCTTTGATGGTTTCATAAAGGAGATCTAATTGGTTCAGATCTCCGACTTTTTTTGTGCAAGCAAAGATAATTTGTGCTTGCACAAAAAAAGTCGGAGATCTTGGCTGCCTGCTAATTACGTTCGTCGAACTCACGTTAAAATGAGGAGAAGCTAACTTAAAGGCGCGGAATCCTAAATGTGGAATCTGTAATTCTGTAATATAGATGGACTAAATTGCCCAAAATAAAAAACTCTTGATTTTTAATCATGTGGTGGTAACAAGAGTTCTGCTTCAATTGCATCCCACGTTGCAGGGGAGAGTCTAGCTGCTTCTTTCTTGCATTTGAGGAGGATGTCGATGCTATAAAGATATTTGTTTAAAGCTTGGGATTCTTCATCGTTGTAAGTAATAAGTTCTTCAGTCAGGTGAAAGGCTTCGAGATAAGCAGATTTAACTAGTTCAGCTACTTTATTAATTAGGGTAATATTTGATTCTTCTTCAGCAGATTTAAGATCTTGTAATTGATTTGTAAATTGGGACAATTCTAGTTCTGTGAAGATGCCTGATTTTTCTAATTTGTTGTCTCTGGCGATGATTCTAGCAATAGGTCTAGTACTCAAGGTTTCGATGGTGATGGCAATAGCGATGTCTTTGGCGATGGCTCTATCGATGGCGGCGATGGTGGCGATGGCTCTGTCGATGGCGATGGCTCTGTCGATGGCGATGTATCTGACGATGCCTTTGGCGATGTCTCTGAAAGCCCTGTTGCTGTCAATAGCGATGTGGATGGCTCTGGCGATGCCGATCGCAACCGCACGTTTAGCCGCAGGTTTAAAATTACCTGATGAACCTGCCGTAACTTTATCTGCCCATTGCAGTAATGCTTTCACCTTAGGATGACGTGCATACTGTTTTGCTGTTTTGTGCATTTCTAGAAGAAGTTCATCTGAACCTCTATCTACCATCAAACCCGAAGTCAATAGAAATACTTCTCTCCATCGCTCATCAGTTAGATATTTCTCTACCATCTGCGAAACTTGACCATGAGCATAGATATATCTTGCCGTCAGATATTCCTGCAAAGTCAAGTGCGATAAAGAATACACATCCTCAACTCTTTCTACCAAGATACCTTGCTGAATAGCGATCGCATCTAAAACCTGTTCCCCACTCAGTTGTTTAGGCGCATTCAGGTTACTTGATAAAAATTTCTTAATTCGCTCAACCAATTGAGATTGAGGAATAAATAAGCGATCTGCCTCAAAACCCTCACAGGCAATTTCTGAAAGCAACACTTCCTCTAACTCTACGCTCAAACCCTCATAGATTGCCTGTCGCATAATCCGCTTTTCGGCAGCCCATTCCTCCAAGAGAATCCGCAAAGCCTTCTTGTATAGCCCACTGCGATTATTGGCAAAAGTCTGTGACTTGTCATAGGTCAAGCATAGAAAGGTTAGCAAAATCGGACTATGGGCAAGTTCCTTTGCCGCTTTATTTTCATCACGTTTTAGCAATTCCCAACAAAGCGCCGCCGTTCCTGCCTGTTTATCTTCTTCGGAACGAAACCAGTTATTGATAAACTGCTGAATCTGTTCATCATCAAACTCCGACAAAATTACATCGCTAAAGCGCTTGAAATTGTAGCGATAGGCGGCAGTACGACAGGAGGCAATGTAGCGATTTTTGTCGTAGCGATCTACAAAATCTTGAATCGCATCAATAACGGAGTTGACATTCGCCGAAGGTACTTCATCCAGACCATCTAGCAAAATCAGCAATTTGCCCTTTTCTAAAGCACTTTCTGTAAATTCTTTAGGCTTAGGAAATCCACAGGTAGTAAACTCCGCCTCAATCAACGCCTTGAGATCGATTTTGCTTTCAGTAAATTTCTTAAGCTCTAGCAAAACTGGAATGGCTTGATGCTTAAAGTTGCCCTTTTTTCCTTTAAAAGATTCCAAACCAATTTTGCGAAGAAAAGTAGATTTCCCTGCCCCTGGAGCGCCCAACACCATCAGAAATTGCTTTTGACTCGCAACAGTAATCCCATCTTGCCTTTCCTTAGAGCGATATCGCAGTAATCTCTGATCTGCTTTACGATAAAGCTTTTCCAAATCATCAATAGTTGCGAATTGCTGAACCTCATCCTCACCAAGTAACTGAACCGTCGTAAATACATCATCCAGTTTGACAGGATCTCTCATTCCCAACACTTTAAGTTCGCCATGACGCTTGGTGTAGCTCTTTATATACTGACCTGCCGCCTTAAATACGACATCCTGAAAATCCTTACCGACATCTCGATTCATCAATCGAGCAATTAGACCTTCAGATTCCTTCTTGCCACTGTCTTTGAGTACATCAAGCATGATGCTAACTAGAGGCGCGACAAATGGTTCTAATCCAGTCATGAGATTTCGCAATTATAGTAGCCAGATCCTAAAGGATTTACAGTTGCTTGTAAATTAAAATTCGTTTTTCTCCCAGTTCCTTTTAAGCTAAGCATCTAGGCAACGGGGAAATATCAACACAGATATCTGCGAATGAACAAGTAGATCGGCGAAAAAAAGCTATAGACTGCCCAGATCTCCGTCTTTTTTTGTGACTAGCAAAAGTGATCTGTAATTGCACAAAAAAAGTCGGAGATCTTAATCTCAGCTTTAAAATGGATGTTACATAGAACAAGCATAGTCCTAATGTTTTAATGTCATATTGAAAGAGGGCTTGGAGACCAAGCCCCTTGTATCTAGGAAGAAAAGTAAAGGATAAAATCTTTACTACAATCCGAAAAAGCAAAAGCAGAGATAAACTCGTTCTGCCCCTAGGGACACCAAGCCCGTACTGTAGATAGAGTCGTCTCTGCTTAAACAGTGAAAAGTAAAGACTGGACAGTATCAGAGGTCGCCCAACGGGTAAACCTGCATTCACAAGGATAGTTCAATACCACTGATTGCTTGATGGACAAATCTAGCAAGAGGAATGCACCCACCAATGAACAATAACAATG
>NZ_NDHW01000169.1 GCF_002251945.1 Pseudanabaena sp. SR411 | reverse complement strand
TGGCGTAGCCATTTTGCGTTTTGGTATAAGTAGCCCTGCACTCAAGTGCGGGCTAAAAGCTAAAACCCGTTGAAACGGGTTAATTGAAAGTATTCTGTAGTCCACTTCAGTGGACTTGAGCTTTTAGCCAAGAACTTGAGTTCTTGGCTAATTTGCTGCGAAATAGAGCATAAATTAATTGACCGAAAATTTCACACTGAAACAACTACCCATACCAATCTGACTGCTAACTGTAATATTGCCGCCATGACTTTGAGCGATCGCCTTAGCAATGGCTAATCCCAAACCAGATCCACCAGCCCGCCAAGTTCGCGCCCGATCTGCTCGCCAAAAGCGCTCAAAAATATGCAGTAAATCTTCAGGGGTAATGCCTAAGCCTGTGTCGGTAATGGCAACGCTCACCAAGCGATCGCGTTGCTGTAAATCAACTGTGATTTTGCCGCCGCTGGGGGTGTAGGCGATCGCATTTTCGAGCAAATTAATAAACAGTCGCCGTAATTGCGAAGCTTCACCACGAATAGCGATCACCTCAAGACTAACTTGCAAATTCATCTCTTTGGCAATTATTTGTGGTTCCAGAAATTCCAGTAAATCTTCTAATAATTCATCAAGGGGAATGAGTAATAGATTGGCGGTGCGATCACCAGAATTTTCTAGATTTGCGTTATCAACTCTAGCCAAAAACAACAAATCCTCAACTAAATGGGTCATCTGCTCCGTTGCTTGGGCGATCGCGGACAATTTTTTAACATCTGCTTGATGAATGCGCTCAGGATGACTCTGGATCACATCTACGGAGGTCTTAATCGCGGTTAATGGACTGCGTAACTCATGGGAAGCATCGGCGGTAAACTGCCGCATCTGTTCATAATTGCGCTCAATTGGTTGTAAGGCTTGCCATGCTAGCCACCAACCACCAGCGCCACTAAGGGCGATCGCCAGTAATCCACCCCAACCTAATCCCCATAGTAATCTTTCCAATTCTTCTTCAAGTTCTTCACTAGATTCACTGACGCGCACATAACCAATTAATACTTTTTCTGAAGTAGGTATCACCAAATATTTTGCTGAATCTTCTTGTTTATCTTTGTCATGATCTTCAGAGTCTTTCTTTTGCTCCTTGTCATTTTCTTTAGAATGCTTCTTATGGTATTTTTCGGCAAATTCAGAAAATATCGTCTCTGATAGAGAACCTTCAAGATAAATAGGAACAATTAGCGATCGCAGATCGTGATGTTTTTCTAATTGTTGAACCTTGGCGACTTGTGAAGCTTGAGCGATCGGCTCAAAAGGTAGACTTGGTAATTTTTGACTACCTGCCTTTGCCAACAACTTTCCATCCACATCAAACCACTCGACAGTTTGTTGGCTCTGTTGCAGATCTTGCCAAGGAATATCCAGATCACCGTCATTATCAAAGATGCGATCGCTTTGAACTAGATTCTGCACTAAATTTGGATTAGATTTCAGCTTCGGTAAACTGTGGGAAGCAGCATTAGCAAGGGTGGCAATTTGGCGATCAAATTTGCTGTAGAGATTGTTCGCCAAATACTGATAAACAAAGATGATCGTAATCCCCAAAACCGTAGACATTACGCCCAAGTAACTTACTAGCAAGCGCAAATGCAATGCATGAAATGGATGTTTAATCCAGCGCTTACCCATTTTAAAAATGCTTGAGCCGATATCCCAACCCATAAATCGTCTCGATTAAATCTACTTTTGCCTCTGCTTGTTTCAGTTTTTGACGCAAGCTTCTGATATGCACTTTAACAGTTTCTTCGTTAGGCGGTTCTGCGAATGACCATAAATGCTCCAGAATTTCGGCTTTGCTAAAGGTGCGATCGCTATGGCGCAATAGCAATTCTAGAAGTCGATATTCCTTGGGAGTTAGATGCAATAATCTCCCTGCATAGGTGACTTCATAGGTATTCGGATTAAGTTGTAATTGCTCCCATTCCAACAACATCGTAATGCTGGAACTACCCCGCCGTAATAGCGCTCTAATCCTTGCCAATAATTCTTTCAAATCAAAGGGCTTTACCACATAGTCATCAGCCCCCACATCTAAACTCATCACCTTATCGTTACTAGTATCTCGCGCCGTCAGCATCAAAATCGGCATCGTATAACCCTTTTGACGCACCCTTTGGCAAAGACTAATCCCATCGAGTTGGGGTAACATCACATCCAAAACCAAAAGCTCATAGGGAAATGCTTGCACAAACTCCCAGCCAATCTCCCCATCGATCGCCACATCGACCACATAATGACAATCGGTTAGAGCCTCAGTGAGGGCTGCGGCAATGCGATCGTCATCTTCAACCAACAAAATTTTCACAAATATATTTTGCTTACAAAGGACTGAATAGGTAAGGATGGGCGGTGCTTTGCGCCGCCTATCCTTACACCAAAACACAAAATAGCTATGCCATTTTGTGTTTTTAAAACCCTTACTGGGTTTGGTTTTTAATTGACAAAAGTGTGACCACACTTTTGTCAATTGGTATTACGAATACAAAGGAAAGAAAGAGCTAGTCTCTTTCTTTCCTTTGTAAACTCATGCTAAATAGATCGGCTAGAATATAACAAAACTACACATTCGCAGGAGTTTTATGGATACCATCGACTTAGAAAAGCTTTTTCAACGAGGCTACTATGTCACCCTCGGTGCAACATCATCATTACTTGAGGTAATCCAAGACCCCACCAAACGCGAAGAAAATCTCAGAAGATTTGGTCGCAGTTTTGATGAGATTACTCAAGAGCTTGCTGAAAAGGGTGTAACGACTGAGGCTGAGGCTCGTAGCTATGTAGACAAGTTTATCGCGCAACAGGTAAACGGCTCATCTACCACTACTTCGGAATCGGCAGGTTTAACTACTGTCACCACAACGGCTAAAACTGTTGAGGACAATGCAACGGATAGTATGTCTGAGCAGTCTAATCAATCAGTAAAGGCAAGTATGCGTGATGAGATAAAAGAACTTACAGAACAGCTAGCAGGATTGCGTTCAGAACTAGAGAAGTTACGCTCAAACTAAAAAGGAAGAGGTGCTATAGCGCCTCTTCCTTTTTTATCTAAAAGATCTACAGCACAAAAAATTAATGGAGCAAAGCAGGGTAACCACGGGTTGCCCCTACTGCATAATTTTAGCCCTGTAGAGTCTGTATTCCATTGCCAGCAACAAACCTCGGACACCTTAGAAATTCCTTCCACGTAACATGAGTAAATCAAAGTCAGCGCTTTGCGCTGACTTTGATTTTTGGGTTGATTACTCATCCGTTCAAGCTTAAGATGCGTATATATAGTAACGATGCTTATTTACTCTCGCTATGAAACTCTCCGAGCAACCCGATGTAGAAATACTGCAAGCTTGGCGATCGGGAAACAGTCAAGCTTTTGGCATCTTCTACGATCGCTATGGTGAGTTGGTCTATCGCTTATCATTAAGGATCTTAGGTAGCCCCCAAGAAGCGGAAGATCTGACCCAAGAGATATTTATTTTGCTCAGTCGGAATAGTACCTACGACAGTAAGCGAGGTTCGATCACCACTTTTTTGTCAGTCTTGACCCGATCGCGAGCAATTGATCGTATCCGTAAAACGCGATCGCAACAACAGCATCTCCAAAAATGGGAACAGAGCATTTCTTCAGAACATGACATCAGAAACTCATCACTCATGGAAAATGCGTCACTTACTGAACGTTCAGAAAAAGTAAAATTAGCCCTAGCCAAGTTGCCTGAGAAACATCGCCAAGTATTAGAAATGGCATATTTTGATGGACTCAGCCAAACTGAAATTGCTAAAGCTCTAGATACTCCTTTGGGAACGGTAAAGTCTTGGGCGAGAAGTGGATTGATTCGATTGAGAGAAAGTTTGCAGGATGCTTTGGAGTGATTATTATGACAACACCACAAAATAAATATCCCCGTGAATGGGAAGAATTATTAGCAGGATATGTTTTAGGGGATCTCGAACCTGAAGAAGTAACCGAGATGCATCAACTGATTGCGGAGCATCCTGAAATAGTTACAGAAATTGATCATTTACAAGAAACATTAGCGATGCTTCCACTTGGCTTAAGTGAAACGCATCCAGCGAGTAGCCTACGCGATCGCATTGCGGCGGCAGTTATTCCAACTAATGTTGAGTCTCTATTAGCAGAGCCTTTAGATTCATCTATAGATTCTGTAATCGCTCCTTTAGCATCAACCAAGCGATCGCCTCGTCGCAAAAATCTTTGGAAATTAGCCACAATTGGTTTAAGTAGTATTGGGGCGATCGCTCTAATTACCCTTGGGTTTGACAATTACCAAATGCGCCAACAAATTGCGACTAATCAAATAGAGTTACAAAAACATCGCCAAACCATTGCTATGTTGCAAGGTGCGGACAATCGGATGATCTCTCTTAAAGGCATGGGAGCAATTCCTGCGGCAACTGGAAGTGTGATGATTGCGCCTACAGAAAAAACTGCGATGATCAGCATTCAGAATCTGAGGCAAATTCCCCAAGAAAATAGTTATCGACTTTGGGCGATCGTTGATGGCAAAAAGGTTGATTGCGCTCAGTTCCGTCCTGATGAACAAGGTAAAGTCTTTATGAAAGTGCCATTAGGTAGCGCTCTTAAGCAGTCTACGACATTAATTATTACGATTGAGCCAAACAAAGATATGCCCGAACCAACTGGGGAAATGGTAATGAAAGGGGAAGTTTAGCTACTTATATTGCTCAGGATATGCAAACAGATTTATCAAGTGATATAGCAATGTAAGTTTTGCTTAGAACATAAAACCCAAAAGATGAGTGGCGGCGCTTCGCGCCGCCACTCATCTTTTGGGTTTTGATTTGTCCTAGCTATCTCTTACTTTGCTATACTTAACAGCAAAGTATCACTTGATAATTATAAAAATTTGAGAACATTCTAAACGATCGCAATTTTAAGGCGTAGTCGTTACAGTCAACACTTGCGGAGGTGTAGCATCCGCAGGATAGAGAAAGTCAAACTGAACAACACGGCGATCGCTTGGTGGCATAGTTAAGGTCACCAAAGACTTACCACGCTCACCACGACGCATCATCAGATGTACATAGCGCGTTTGTGCCAAGCCCCTATCATCGCGAAATCTCACTCTTACCGAACCACGAAAAAATACATCATCAGGGAGTGGTTCAAAAAATTGCAACCCACCAACGGGCTTATCGTATTTGATCGGATTTTGGAATGAGAGAACGACAGTTTGGGTTTCACTGGTGGGGTTATGCAGAGGCATTGTCAAATTGTACTGCACGCCATAATTACCGTGAGCAGAATGGGCTGTGTCAGGATAGCGAACCTTTAGAGGAGCAGTTTGTACTTGGTTGGTTCCCATCGTGCCATATTGCAATAGACTCAACCCGTAGGAATAGGATTCGCCACGTTTGGGAATGGCTAGATCATTGCTATCTTGATCGGTCAAATTCCCAAACCATTGGGAACCCATCTGCACACCAGCCACACGGCTATACTCAAATCTTCCTTCCGTCAAATCAGGTGGCGTAGGCACGACATCGCGAGGTTTAGCTAATTCTCCTTTTTTGAGAATCTCTTCCCATTCTGCAAGATTAGGAGCGCGTTCAGTTCCATCCGCATTAAGACGCGCATAGAGGGCCAGCGTCGCCACATAAACTTTGCCATCACTGCGTAACCTCGATAATCCTGATCGCCCATTTAAGGGTGGCTCTAATTCCTTTACAGGAATCGGCACATTCATTAACATGCGGCTTTCCTTTGGTGGAATCACAATCTGAGCAGGGAAAATATCCTGACGACGACCGCGCAAAATATCGAGCATGGCGCGATCGCCAGGTCCACGATACACTTCGCCATTGTTATTTAAGGAGTAGTTAGGTGCATCGTAGAAGGGGGCATCGGGCTGACTGAGATAGCTGGCTCCTTGCAATATATCGATCTTTACAGGTTGATCGGTGGGATTATAGGCGATCGCGCCAATATACAAAGTCCTTAAGTCTTCTGGTGGTGGGGCTTTGGAAATATGGTGCGTAAATAAATCGAAGCGTCCTTGAAAGGGAAAGTTTAAATGTGCTTTAGGATGCGCCATTCCTTCAGGTGGAAAAGCTGACAGCAGAATTCCTTCTGTTTGCACAATCTCAGGACTGTTGCTATTAAACATTGGTACATCGTCAAGTTGACCCATAAGCGGGCGCATTTCTTGACGATCTAGAACAATTTGGCGTTGGCTGGTAGCTTGAGCAACTTTATTAGTGACAGTAGGGCTGTTTACGGAGTTTGGCGGAGACAAAACTGGTGTAATCGGAGTTAATAACGACATTAAAAAAGCTGTCAACATAGGCTTGTAGCATCCAAAGATTGAAGCAAGTTTATCTAATAATCGCGATTATAACTAGCGTCCAGCAGTAATTGCCATCATAAAAGCATCAGTAGTGGCAAGAGAGGCGATCGCAATGCCAATTCCTTGTGAGATCATCGCTTTTCGCAAAAAAACTGTGCGTTCAGCCTTATAGGTTTGTAAATCCTCAATTTGCTGCATCCATGTGGTGGTAATTGCAGTTTGCAATCTTTCATTTTTTTGCATCAACACTTCAGGAGAAAGCCCTGTGGCTGAGACTTTGCGAGGATATAGTCCCAAAACGGCAAAGGCGATCGCGATCGCTAGAGCCACACATGCTGAAAGTTTGAGACTCAAATAGATAAAGTATAGGTTTTCCTGATCGGGTTTGACATAGATTTGAAAGGTGGAAGTAACCCGCAAACCCAGTAAGAGCAATGCACTAATTTCCATAACCCCTGAGAGTTTTGTCCCTAGCGTATCGACTCCATGTTGAGCTTGCTCTAAGCAAAATTTAGTATATTCGTAAAGAAAACTTTGCTGTTCTTCCATACTTTCGTTGCTTTTACTTTTATTTTTTGTGCGACCAGTTTATACCAAACCACAAAATGGCGTAGCTATTTTGTGGTTTTAAAACCCTTACTGGATTTGGTTTTTAAATCACGAAAGTGTGGCTACACTTTCGTGAATTGGTATTATTTGCGCTCAAACCAAAAGATTTTTTGAAAGTGTTGCAAAGCAACACTTTCAAAAAATCTTTTGGTTTGGTTTTGAAGGGTTTTCAAAGCACAAAATGACTTAGCCGTTTTGAGCTTTGGTATTACGATGGCTTAGCGAGAAGGACCTAAACCAACAGCACCAGCATACACAGCTTGACTGCCAAGTTCTGCTTCAATCCTCAGCAAACGGTTGTACTTAGCAACGCGCTCACTACGGCATAAAGAACCTGTTTTGATTTGCCCTGCGCGAGTAGCGACAGCAAGATCGGCGATGGTAGTGTCTTCGGTTTCGCCAGAACGATGGCTGATCACCGAGCGATAACCATTCTTATCAGCAGTGGCGATCGCTTCTAACGTCTCGGTTAAACTACCAATTTGATTGAGTTTAATCAAAATTGCACTAGCACAACCCTCACGAATACCACGCTCTAGGCGGGTCTTGTTGGTTACAAACAAATCATCACCCACCAACTGAGTATTGGTGAGTTGATCGGTCATAGCTTTCCAGCTAGCCCATTGATCTTCCTCTAGTCCATCTTCGATTGAGACGATGGGATATTTGGAGATTAGACCTTCGTAATAGTTGACAAACTCTTGAGGAGTGAGAGACTTGCCGTCGATCACATAGTTGCCATCTTTGAATAGCTCATTAGAGGCTACGTCTAGCGCCAAAGCAACTTGCTCACCTGGTTTGTAACCTGCTTTGGTGATTGCGTCGATCAGCAACTCTAGAGCCGCTTGGTTAGATTCAAGGTTAGGAGCAAATCCACCTTCATCACCCACAGCAGTTGACAAGCCTTTTTCATGGAGGATCGAGCTAAGCGCTGCGAATACTTCTGCACCGTAGCGCAATGCTTCTTTAAAAGTTGGTGCGCCTACAGGCACGATCATGAATTCTTGGATATCAACGTTGTTATCTGCATGAGCGCCACCGTTGATAACGTTCATCATGGGGACTGGAAGAACATTCGACAGGGGTGAGCCTAGATAGCGATATAGGGGTTGCCCGATCGCGGCGGAAGCCGCTTTGGCTGTCGCAAGAGAAACTGCCAAGATGGCATTTGCGCCAATTTCAGATTTGTTGGGCGTGCCATCCCGTTTGATCATGATCCGATCAACAAGTTCTTGATTGAGGGCATCTACTCCTTTCAATTCGGGTAGTAGCTTTTCAGTAATGTTGCGAACTGCGATCAAAACCCCTTTACCGCCGTAGCGTTTTTTATCTCCATCCCGCAACTCATGGGCTTCAAAACTACCTGTAGATGCGCCACTGGGGACTTGAGCAAGACCGACTGCTCCATTTGCTAATTTAACTTCCGCTTCAACGGTTGGTTTGCCACGCGAATCGAGGATTTCTCGTGCTGCGATCGCAATGATTTCTGTGCCTTTAGTCACTTTAAGCAATTCCTTTGATGATTAAGTAAAGCTAGTCGCAACAATCTTACAGTTTTGCGTTGTCCCATTTCTCAAATGTTAGGTCTTCATCAAAAAAATTGACAAAATTCACTTTTTGATGTTCTTTATAGCTCCAAACCAAAAGAGAGTTGCGGGGCAACTCTCTTTTGGTTTTTATAGCTGCTGTCGCTTGTGTTAGGACAAAATCAAAATCCAAGAATAGAATGGCTGCGCGAAGCGCAGCCATTCTATTCTTGGATAACTCTAACTGCGTTCTATCAATACTTGTTTTAAACGCATGGGATCGCCTTGATCAATAACTTTGCCACGCTCTAATAAAAATGCGCCATCAGCATAATCCAACTCATTTAATCGATGCGTAACCCATAGAGCCGTGAGATTTTTTTGTTTAACTAATTCGCGCACTGAGGCAACTAGATCGGTTTGGTTTTCGCCATCTAATAAGGCAGTGGGTTCGTCTAGTAATAAAACTTCCGCATGACGTGCGATCGCCCCCGCGATCGCCACCCGTTGCTTTTGACCACCACTGAGAGCATAAATGGGGCGGCGGAGCATTTGCTCCAGATTAACCGCGCTCAGGGATTCTTTGACTCGATGCAAAGTTTCTATGTAGGAAAGGTTTTCGGATGCTAAGCCAAAGGCAATATCCGCACCGACCGTTGGCATTACTAATTGATGATCGGGATTTTGAAATACAAAACCAATACGAGAAACAATCTCAATATCGCCAGAACTTGGTTTGAGCAACCCTGCTAGGAGTCTAAGCAAAGTCGATTTGCCACTGCCGTTAGTACCCAACAGCATCCAAAATTCCCCTTTTGGCACAGATAAGGCGCAGCGATCGAGGACGGTTTCGCCTGAAGCCCATGCAAAGCTAAGATCGCGAACACTGATGGCGGTGGTTACAGATTGATCGGTGGGCATTGTTAATAGCAGGTATGTACTTGTACAAAAAATTACTCAAACCCTTAGAGTTGCGCCCCGCAGGGGCGCAACTCTAAGGATTAGCCACGGATAAAGCCTGCACCCATATTCGCAGAAGCCCCTGACTTCTCAGAAACCTGCACAGCCGAGATTTCGCTAGTCAGTACCGAGACTTTTTTGCCTTCTTGTTTTTCGCAGGTTAATTCCAAGATTTTGGTGTTACCGTCAGCGATCGCATTAGCGATTTCACGATAAAGCGCCTCAGCATTTTCTTGCTCCTTGCGCTGTACAGACAAAGCGATCGGATTATTTTTGAGGGTGATTTCAACTGTATACATCAGCATTGATTCGGTTGTCCTGCCTAGAAATGAAAGGTAGATAGAGTCGTTACAAGGTTTAGCGCAGATGCATTAGTGATTTGCATACCTGTTTATTACCTTCAGTATGCCATTAATTGCTGTAAGGATTTTCACAGCCGTCTGTGGTGAAAATCCTTAAATTAGTTTCATAATAAGAATTGACACAATATTTAAAATTTACTTTTCCCTCAAAAGTAATCAGTAAGTACCTCGCTGAATTAGCTGCACTTATGATCGTAAAAGGTTTAGAACTACCCAACTGGGAAAATATTAAACGGGAGTGGCGTGATGCCGACCCTTTACTACTAATTTTCCCAATCCTATTGATGATTCTCGGTGGCGTTGCCATTTATAGTTCAGACTTTCGTGCTCAGCGCACCGAATGGTGGCAGCATTGGGTAACAGGAGCGGTGGGGCTGGTTGCCATGTTTGCGATCGCCCGTTTTCATTATGATCAACTATTGAGGTTGCACTGGGTCACCTATGCAATTACCAATATCTCTCTGGTTTTGGTAATGATTATTGGGACAACGGCGCTTGGTGCAGAACGCTGGATTACGATCGGTGGGTTTAATATTCAGCCTTCAGAATTTGCCAAGGTCGGTATTATTATTTCCCTAGCTGCGGTGATGCACGATCGCCCGATCCAGAATCCAATCGATGCTTTTAAAGTAGCTTGGGTGACCGTACCGCCTTGGGTATTAATTTTTTTACAACCGAACCTTGGTACGTCTTTGGTCTTTGCTGCGATTACGATTGGGATGCTCTATTGGGCTGGTGCAAGTCTGGGGTGGCTGGTACTCATATTTTCGCCAATTATATCGGCAATGCTATTTTCACTTTATTTACCCGCTTGGATTGTTTGGGTAATCCTGATGGGTGTAGCAGCGTGGGTATCATTACCTTGGTTTCGGATTGTCAGCACGGTGATTGCGGTGGTGGTCAATTTGGTGTCTGGACAAGCAGGGATTTTATTGTGGAATATTCTCCATGATTATCAAAAAAAGCGCCTATTGCTATTTATCGATCCGAATCAAGATCCTCTCGGTGCTGGCTATCACGTCATCCAGTCCAAAATTGCGATCGGTGCTGGTCAACTCTTAGGTCAGGGATGGCTCAAGGGTACACAAACGCAGTTAAATTTTATTCCTGAACAACATACTGACTTCATTTTTTCGGCGATCGGTGAAGAGTTTGGCTTTGCTGGTTGTCTCTGTGTTTTGTTGTTGTTTTTGGGAGTTTGTTGGCGCTTGTTGGTGGTTGCGGTAAATGCACGCGATAACTTTGGTTCGCTTTTGGCGATCGGAGTATTTTCTTTCATCTTATTTCAAACCTTTGTCAATATCGGCATGAATATTAATGTTGCACCCGTCACAGGAATTCCTTTGCCTTGGCTCAGCTATGGGCGCTCAGCCCTAATTGCTAATTTTATGGCGATCGGTTTGGTGGAGTCTGTAGCAGCCCATCGACGCACAATCAAGTTTTAAAAAATTAAAGGAGGCGCTTAGCGCCTCCTTTAATTTTTAGGGTTTATGATAGCTATAAAAAATTTGGATGATTATGCCGACACAAATACAAGATTATCGATCGCCTAAAGTCACCGTTATCGGTGCGGGCAATGTCGGCGGTATGCTCGCACAGCGTATTGCCAAACAAAATTTGGCGGATGTGGTGTTATGCGATATTGTCCAAGGAAAACCACAGGGAATTGCCCTCGATCTTGCCCAAGCCCATACGATTTCCAATCACGATCGCCAAATTATCGGCACTAACGACTATAACGACACCAAAGACTCGGATGTGATCGTGATCACCGCAGGCTTGCCACGCAAAGAGGGGATGAGTCGCAATGATCTCCTCAGAATTAATGCATCAATTATCAAGGATGTGGTGCAGAAGGCGATCGCTCTATCTCCCCATGCAATTTTGCTCATTATCACCAACCCTCTAGATGTGATGACCTATCTCGCATGGCAAGTAAGTGGTTTACCGCCACAAAGGGTAATTGGGATGGCAGGAGTTTTAGATGCCGCCAGATTTCAAACTTTTATTGCCATGGAATTAGGGATTTCCACTGCGGATATATACACCACTGTTTTGGGTGGACATGGGGATTTGATGCTTCCCTTACCACGACTATCGACGGTAAATGGTATCCCAATTACAGAACTATTGTCAGAGGAAGCGATCGCTAGACTCGTAGAGCGAACTCGCAATGGTGGAGCCGAAATTGTCAAGCTACTCCAAAATGGAAGTGCCTATTTTGCGCCATCAGCCGCCGCCTATGTAATGGTGGAAGGAATTATTAGCGATCGGCATCGAATTTTTCCTGCGGCGGCTCATCTTACTGGTGAATATGGATTAAAGGATATATTCATGGGTGTACCCGTGCAGTTAGGGCGACAAGGTGTGGAAAAAGTAATTGAACTTCAACTTACAGGCGATGAACTTGCTGCTCTCCATGCATCAGCATCATCTATCCAAGAAAATATCAAGCTCTTATAAGGAATGAAAATTAATTAAAACCAAAATTTGTTGTGGCGGGCTTCGCCCGCCACAACAAATTTTGGTTTTAATTGCACAAGTTAATTAATTTTCATTCCTAAGTAGTAAATAGGCATAATTAATTACTAACCCAAACCCGTAAAATTGCGCTCCGTAGGAGCGCAATTTTACGGGTTTGGGTAATTTATTTTGCACAAAAATTTAACTAATCACTATCGCTAATTAAGTCAGTACATAAAATCCAAAAACAAAGTTTTGGCGCTTTGCACCAAAACTTTGTTTTTGGATTTTAACTTTATAACTAAAGAAGTTTTCATGAATTAACGATCGCTGTATCATGTAGAGAAATGCTACTTAAAATTTAATTTCATCTCGACCACCATGACCAATGCTGAAGCAATTCTTGCAGGCAGATATCAAATTGTAAAACCGCTGGGTGGTGGTGGTTTTGGGCAGACATTTTTAGCACGGGATTTACAACTGCCAAATCAGCCTACTTGCGTTGTTAAGCAGCTCAAACTTCAATTGCTTAAACCTCAAGAACTAGCGATCGCCAAACGACTATTTGAGAGTGAAGCAAAGACTTTGCATGACTTGGGAATTCACGATCAGATTCCAAGGCTGTTCGCTCACTTTGAGCAAAATGGTGAATTTTATCTAGTGCAGGAGTTTATCGAAGGTCAAACCTTGGAGTCTGAGATTGGTGAGGGAAAACAATGGCAACAAGCAAAATTGATTTCTAGTTTGTACGATATTTTGCAAGTTCTCGCTTTTGTCCATAGCTGCCAAGTGATTCATCGAGATATTAAACCTGCTAACTTGATCCGTCGTCGCAGCGATCGCAAAATCGTCCTAATTGACTTTGGTGCAGTCAAAGCGCTGAACCCAGATTCTTTAGAACACTTTATGCAAGATGAAAACCAGACTCGTAGTGTTGTGGTTGGCTCATTAGTGTATATGCCAAATGAGCAATTAGCAGGTCAGCCAAAATTTTGTAGTGATGTCTATGCACTAGGGATAATGTGCCTACAGGCTTTCACAGGGCTTTCCTTTAGAGAATTGCCCAAGGATCAGCAAACCAATGAATATAGTTGTGCCTTAGCGGGTGCTCAGGTCAACATTAAAATGAATTCAGGGCTAGCAGCCATCATTGACAAAATGGTGCGGTATGACTATCGCCAAAGATATCATGATGCGACAGAGGCTCTGTTAGCTTTAGATAATCTTCTTCGCAATGCCAAGGCAGCAACAACTATTTCTAGCCCTCCACCAAAACAACAACTTCAACTAGAAGAACCTGAGGGGCAAATAGAATTAGGTTCTCGTTTTTACATTCAGCGACCTCCAATTGAAAAGGACTGTCTGGAAACCATGCTGCGGGCGGGATCACTAATTCGGATTAAAGCTCCTCGACAAATGGGAAAGTCTTCTTTACTATCACGTACTCTAGCCTATGCCAAATATAAGGGATATCAAGTTGCACATCTATACTTTCAGCAAGCGGATAGCGATATATTTGATGATCTAGATTTGTTTCTGCAATGGTTTTGCGCCAGTATTGCATCAGAACTAGATCTAGAGGACAATTTAGATCAGTATTGGCAAGGAGTTTTAGGCAGCAAAAACAAATGCACTAAATATTTTCAGCGTTATTTACTCACAGCGAAGGAATCTCCTTTAGTCTTGGGGCTAGATGAAGTAGATTTAATCTTTCAATATCCTAAAATTGCCTCGGACTTTTTTGGTTTGCTAAGAGCTTGGCATGAGAAGGCAAAGAATGAAGATGTTTGGAAAAAGTTAAGATTAGTGATTGTTCATTCTAAGGAAGTCTATATTCCTTTGAATATCAATCAGTCCCCGTTTAATGTCGGATTACCGATCGAATTACCTGAATTGAACCTGTCACAAATTACTGATTTAGTCCAGAGACATCACCTAGATTGGCAACAGGAGCAGGTAAAACAATTGCTAATACTCACTGGTGGTCATCCCTATCTAGTTAGGCAAGCTCTATATCAAATAGCAAGAGGGCGCATAAATTGGGAAAATTTGTTACAACTAGCCCCCACCGAAGAAGGGATTTATGGCGATCATCTTCGTCGTCAACTTGGCTACTTAAAAGAAGATCCTGAACTGCTTGAAGCATACAGAGAATTGGTGGCAAGCGCTCGCCCATTGCAGTTAGATAGCCAAATAGCCTTTAAGTTGCGAAGTATTGGTTTAGTAAAGCTAGTGGGAAATCAGGTGATTCCTATGTGTAAATTGTATTATCAATATTTTCAACAAAATTTTCGACAAACTACGGGCAAACCCTAGAAGAAGATATTTTCAACCTTCTTCTTCTGAGTTTTATATTTTGCGTAAGGTGAACGATGCTTGCCGAAAGAACTACAAATTATCTATATCAGGTTGGTGGCAGTCTATCTGTTGATGCACCTACCTATGTAGCACGGCAAGCTGATAATGATCTCTATGAAAGTTTGAAAGACGGTGAATTTTGTTACGTTCTTAATTCACGGCAGATGGGTAAGTCGAGCTTGCGAGTTCGCACCATGAAACGACTGCAAGAAGAAAACTTCACCTGTGCCGCGATCGATATTACGGCGATCGGTACATCTGATATTACGCCAGAGCAGTGGTATGCGGGGCTAATTGATAGCATTATCAGTAGTTTAGATTTGTATGATTCCTTTGATTTGGAAGAGTGGTGGGAACGGAACCGATTACTATCTCCAGTGCAGCGATTTGGGAAGTTTCTTGATGAAGGATTACTCAAAAAAATATCTTCACCCATAATTCTATTTGTGGATGAAATTGATAGTATTCTCAGTTTAAATTTTGCTGTTGATGATTTCTTTGCCCTGATTCGAGAATTATTTAATCGTCGCGCCGATCGCATTGCCTATAATCGCTTGACCTTTGCGTTATTTGGAGTGGCGACACCTGCGGATCTAATCCGCGATAAACAACGTACTCCGTTTAACATTGGTCGCGCGATCGAACTCAGGGGCTTTCAGTTAAAAGAAGCAAAACCCCTGATGCGCGGCTTATTAACAAAATCGCAAAATCCCGTTGCTGTTCTCAAAGCGATTCTAGCCTATACGGGTGGACAACCATTTCTCACCCAAAAACTTTGTCAAATCATTTTGACCTCTTCCGAGGCGATTCCTCTCAATCATGAACTTGTATGGGTGAATAATTTAGTGCGATCGCGCCTAGTTGAAAACTGGGAAATACAGGATCAACCTGAACACTTTAAAACAATTCGTGATCGCATTCTTTGGAGCAGTGAAAATCGTCAAGGTAAATTGCTCGGCTTATACCAGCAAATTTTGAAATCTGAGCCATCTTTACACAAGCTTGAATGTGGAATTATTGCCGATGATAGTCCTGAACAAACCGAGCTAAGAATTACAGGGCTAGTTGTTAAACGAGAAGGAAGACTGAGGGTCTACAACCCCATTTATGCTGCAATTTTTAATCAAAACTGGGTAAACCAAGCCCTCGCAAATTTACGCCCCTATGGTGAAGCATTCAAAGCTTGGATGGATTCGGACTATCAAGATGATTCACGATTGTTACGTGGACAAGCTTTACAAGATGCTTTGGCATGGTCAGCAGATAAAAATTTAAGCAATCATGACTACCAATTCTTTTCGGCAAGTCAAGAACTAGAAAAGCGGGAAGTGGAAGTGGCTCTCTTTGCTCAAGCTGAGGCAAATCAGATTCTATCAGCAGCTAAACGACGATTAGAGAAAACCTTAGATGCAGAGCAGGAAGCAAAGATTCGCTTGGTGGAAATGCAGCAGAAGTTGCAGGCGAGTTTAATGCAGGCTGAAGTTGTTCTCAAAAGTGCTTCGGCAAAGGCAACATTTATCCTCAATCAGCAATTTGAAGCGCTGATCGAGTCCATGCAAGCGGGCAAACAGTTACAGGTATTAGAAGCAGCTACAGGCGAAAGAGCAAGTCTTCGTATGCATGGACTGAGCGCCCTTCACCAAGCCGTTTACAATGTCCGTGAATATAATCACCTTGCAGGGCATCTGGATATTGTTACCTGTATTGCAATTCAAGCAAACGACCATCTGATCGCGTCAGGCAGCAGCGATCGCACCATTAAAATTTGGGATACTAAGGGTCACCTCAAACAAACTCTAAGTGGACATGCGAATTGGGTTACTAGTCTGAGTTTTAGTAATACTGGACAATATCTAGTGTCGGCTAGCCGTGACGGTACGCTTAGACTCTGGAAAATGGATCGATATACAAAATTGTATATTGACCAACCGATCCAAATCTTGAAGGATCATCAAGCGCCAGTCTTAGCCGTGAGGTTTAGTCCTACTGATGCCATATTTGCATCCTGTGGTGAAGATGCCAAAGTTCGATTATGGCGCAATGATGGTACTCCATTTAACACCTTTACTGGGGGACATCATAAATGGATAACTTGTCTTTGTTTCAGCCCCGATGGTGAGCGGATTATCACGGGTAGTGCCGATCGCACATTAATTGTCTGGAATATCAACGGCACTCCGATCAAAACTTTTAAAGACCATGATAGTTTTATCGAAGATATTGATATCTCTCCATCAGGTCGGATTATTGCTTCCGCAACCCGTGGTCGGACTGTTAATCTCTGGAATATGGAAGGAAATTTGCTCGCTACCTTGGAAGGACATACTGATAAAGTTTTGGGCGTACGCTTCCATCCTAGTGGTAAATCCCTCGCATCAGTTAGTAGCGATCGCACGGTTAGAATTTGGGATCTAAAAGGCAATATATTAAAAACTTTATATGGACATAAAGGTGGTGTTCATAGTATTAGCTTTAACGCCAATGGCAGTACGATGATCACGGGTAGTCAAGATACCATGCTCAAATTTTGGCGGACTAATGGTAACTCACTAACCTATTTAGTTGGGCATAAAGATGAGGTGAACTGCCTTGCTTTTAGTGCTGACAACCAGTTTATTGCCTCAGCAAGTAGTGACTTTACCATCAAAATTTGGCTAGCTAATACTAAATTGATTACATCTCTTGAAGGGCATAAAGAGAGTGTAAATAGTGTTTGTTTTAGTCCAGACAATCGATTTTTAGTATCAGGTAGTAGCGATCGCGCCATCAAAATTTGGAATGCTCAAGGGAACCTATTTAAAAGCATATATAACGAACACGAAGCATCAATCTATAGTATGGCTTACCGTAGTGATGGAGAACTATTTGCTTCGGCTAGTGCTGATTGCACAGTCAAGTTATGGAGTAAAGAGGGGGAATGGATCCATACATTAATCGGTCATGCTAACGCCGTATATCAAGTTTGTTTTAGTCCTGATGGCAATATGCTAGCGACAGCCAGCCAAGATAAAACAGTGAAAATATGGCATTGGGATGGAACATTATTACAAACTTTGAGTGGACATACGGGGGAAGTTTATAGTGTTTGCTTTAGTCCAGACAGTCAGACCGTTGCGAGTAGCAGTAAAGATGGCAGCATTAAGTTCTGGAACCTTGACGGTAAGTTGCTAAGAACTCTAAACGAACATAACGCTGAAGTTAGAAGTGTTTGTTTTAGTCCCGATGGTAATGCCTTAGCGTCGGGCAGTAGCGATCGCACAGTTAAGATATGGAGTCTTGATGGTAAGGAACTCTTAACTCTCCAAGGACATCAATCGCCAGTGAGAAGTGTTTGCTTCAGTCCTGATGGCGAAACGATTGCCTCAGCCAGTGTCAATGGTAAGGTCATTTTATGGGACTTTAATTTGGCGCATCTGATGGAATTGGGCAACACCTGGATTCAAGACTATTTGGAAACCCATGATCTTTGAAACAAAAAAATCGATTTAAAGTCTGCACAAAGTGCAGACTTTAAATCGATTTTTTTGTGGCGAGACTTCGCTTTGCCACAAAAAAGAGTCCTTATACCAAAACATAAAATGGCATAGCCATTTTATGTTTTTAAAACCCTTACTGGGTTTGGTTTTTAATTCCCGAAAGTGTAGCCACACTTTCGGGAATTAGGATTAACCGAGAACCTTACGTGCAGTTGCAACCACGTTATCAACGGTGAAGCCAAACTTTTCATAAACAACTGGACCAGGAGCCGAAGCACCGAAGGTATCCATACCGATGACCGCGCCTTCAAACCCGACATACTTATGCCAGCCAAAGGTGCTACCAGCTTCAACACTGACACGCTTCTTGACAGCAGCAGGAAGTACAGATTCTTTGTACTCATCGGATTGCTCATTGAAGAGTTCTTGAGAGAGGAAAGACACAACACGTACAGCCTTACCTTCACCAGCAAGAATGGCGGCGGCTTTGGTTGCTAGCTCAAGTTCAGAACCAGTAGCCATGATGATCAATTCAGGATTAGGAGCATCAACGACGATGTAACCACCCTTCTTCGCGCCTTCGATGGAAGTACCAGCAAGGTTCTTCACATTCTGACGAGTAAATGCTAGGAAGCTAGGACGCTTACGGTTAGCGATCGCCACTTGGTAAGCCGCTACAGTTTCTTTAGCATCGGCAGGACGCAGAGTTAAAGAGTTAGGAATTACGCGCAAAGAGGCGATCGTTTCCACAGGTTGGTGAGTAGGTCCATCTTCACCAAGCATTACGGAGTCATGGGTGAGGATGTATAGTGCGCCGATTTCTGCAAGAGCCGAGAGACGCATCGCACCACGCATATAGTCAGCAAATACAAGGAAGGTTGCACCATAGGGGATTGTGCCGCCATGTAGTGCCATACCATTGAGGATTGCGCCCATGCCATGCTCACGCACACCAAAGCGGAAGTTACGACCTTCGTAAGAACCATATTGGAAGTCAGCTAGCCCTTTAACATAGGTCATGTTGGAGTGAGCCAAGTCAGCCGAACCGCCCAAGAATTCAGGAAGTACAGGAGACAATGCGTTCAAGCAAGCTTCTGAAAGCAACCGAGTTGAAGTTTCTTTTTCAGCGACTGGCTCAAGGGCTTTTTCCCAACCTTCAGGAAGTTCGCCAGCCATGATCCGTTTGTATTCAGCTGCTTCCGCAGGATAAGCTTTTTCATAGGCAGCAAAGCGTTCATTCCATTCAGCTTCAGCTTTAGCACCCTTGTCGATCGCTTGACGAAAACGAGTAAGTGCATCAGCAGGAACTTCAAAGGGTTCATATTCCCAACCGAGGTTAGCGCGAGTTGCCGCGACTTCATCGCCACCAAGAGCTGCACCGTGAACGCCAGAAGTACCAGCTTTCTTAGGTGAACCGTAACCAATGGTTGTAGTAACAACGATCAAGCTAGGCTTGTCGGTGACAGCCTTAGATTCAGCAATTGCTTTAGCGATCGCATCGAGATCTTCGTTACCATCAGCCACATAGGTGACATGCCAGCCATAAGCTTCGTAGCGCTTGCCGACATCTTCAGTGAAAGCTAAATCGGTGCTGCCATCGATAGAAATGCTGTTGCTGTCATACATCATGATCAGCTTGCCGAGCTTGAGGTGACCACCTAAGGAAGCAGCCTCTGAGGCAATCCCTTCCATGTTGCAACCATCGCCGAGGATGACGTAGGTATAGTGATCAACGATGGTGTGACCAGGTTTGTTGAAGCGTGCGCCCAAATGTGCTTCAGCGATCGCTAAACCAACGGCATTACCAACACCTTGACCAAGAGGCCCAGTGGTAACTTCTACACCTGCAGTTTCAAAGTTTTCAGGATGCCCAGGAGTCGAGCTACCCCATTGACGGAATTGCTTGATATCTTCAATCTTTACGCTGTCATAGCCTGTGAGGTGCAGCAAGGAGTATTGCAACATACAGCCATGTCCTGCCGAGAGGACAAAGCGATCGCGATCGACCCACTTAGGATTTTTAGGATTGAATTTTAAAAACTGATCGAACAGCACAAAAGCCATTGGTGCTGCGCCCATCGGCAGACCGGGGTGACCAGATTTTGCCTTTTCGACCGCATCGATCGATAAAAAGCGGATGGAGTTAATGCAGAGTGTCTCAAGAGTTTGAGGTTTCGAGGGTGCAGCGACCATAGTTACAATTGCTTAAGAAAATTTTTGTACTCAATCAGGTACATTTTCCCTCAAAACTGTCCCATATAATAATAAATTTTAAGATTTGGTATCTTCTGACGCAGATTAAATATTTGGGTCAAATATTTATCTCTCTCAAAAATAATATGGAGATCAAGACTATTAGTCTTGATCTCCATATTATTTTTGGCTAAAACTTATCAAAACTCTTCTTCACGGATATGCCAATTAACGGAAAATACTCCTAACTCTAAAATCAACTGACCGATTATTTTTTCTATTAAGTTGTCATTGCGTCCTTCACTTAATATTTCAGCTTTAATGTTAACTAGACTAAGATTTTCTTCTAAAAGATTGCTGGATAAAGATCTTAGACTCAGTTGAGAGTTGTTAACAGATTGTAGGAGCAGCATACGCATAGATGCTTCACTGTTCACATTGCAGGTGAGCTGACAGAGATAATAGGTTTTAGAATTTTCTTTAGGATTTTTGTCTACCTCAGCATATATATGATTTTGATACGCTGATGAGCGTGACATTAAGTTAGCAAGCACAATTGTTAGAGTTCCCGCAAAGGCTTCTCCCATAAATCCTGCTCCAGTCAAAGCGCCAATCGCGGCCGCACACCATAAGGTCGCTGCTGTATTTAACCCTCTCACTGTTAGTCCGTCTCGCAGAATCACACCACCACCTAAGAATCCAATCCCTGAAACAATCTGGGCCGTGATCCTTGTGGGGCTAGAATCGCTGGGAGTCATGACCGCAATCAGAACAAATAGACAGGCTCCCGTTGAGACTAAGGTATTGGTGGCATTGGTTTGTAGCCCTGCAATGCGCTGTCGCCATTGACGTTCTAATCCCAAAATCGATCCTAGAAAGAAAGCCGCGATTAAGCGAATCACAAAATCTGCTAGGGGCATACTTTACTTTTTATCCCTTTGCTCACTAACGAAATTAGAATATATCGAAATCAAAACAATTGTTACAGCATCTTAAAATCAGAGATTGATGACAATGTAAGTATTAAAATATACACAGTTAGGCATTGAAACCTAACTAAATCTTAAAAATTAAGTTCTCTAGATATTCCTTTGAGGGTGATAGTCATGAACGGTTTAGCACAAAAATTTAGAAGTATGGTGGAATATCTGAGCGATGCGATCGCTAAAATTTTCACTCCTAGCAAAGATGATTTTCCAGCCACTGGCGCACAACCCTACAATGGTGATCCTGCCTCCCATGACGTAAAGTAATTGAGTAAAAAAAAGAAAAGCCTCGCATCGCGAGGCTTTTCTTTTTTTATGGGTTACTGTAAATATTGCTTTTTGGGTATATAGATAATAAGCTACTTGCTGAGTATAAAGGGGTTAAATAGGGGTTAAATATTCATGTTCAAATTTGTATCTGTATTAGTCATTACTATGCTTGCGGTTGGGGTAGGAACTGTACAGGCAGATGTCGATGACTGTATTGATTACATGGTATCGCGAGGTAGTTCAGCACGTGATGCGAGGTTAGCCTGTTCAAAGGCTTCTGAAGATAGCAATAATAAACGTGATTCAGGTCGCTTGACCGAAGCTAGGCAATTTTGCAACTCTGCTCAAAAAGGTAACGGAGAAACACTCCGCTATTCTAATGGGCAAGTGATGACCTACAACGCAGGACGGGAAGGCGCATCTTGGTATTATCCTAATGGCAAAATAATGACCTACAACGCAGGTAGAAGTGGGGCATCTTGGTATTATTCCAATGGTCAAGTACTGACCTATAACGCAGGTACACAAGGCGCAACTTGGTACTACTCTAATGGTCAGGTTGTCACCTATGGCATGAATAGAGATGGAGCAACTTGGTATTATCCCAATGGCAGTGTTATCTCTAACAATAGTCGTTTATCTATACCAGAACAGCAATTGATCTATCCATGCGAACATATTGAGTAATACGCAAAAAATGCCTCAATGATTAATAACTCTGATATCGCCCCACCAAGCTACTGGCAGAGAATTAGCCAATGGTTAAAAGCTAATCTCTTTAATGGTTGGCTTAATAGCATTTTGACCTTAATCTCTGTTTGGTTGCTTTATCAACTGGGGAACGGTATCTGGACTTGGACAACAACGATCGCTCAATGGTCAGTGGTCAGCAATAATTTCCGACTATTTTTAGTAGGACTTTATCCTGTTGAAGAGTTTTGGCGGTTGTGGAGCATCTTAGCGATCGCAGGCACTTTGGCAGGAATCTCATGGGGGCTATGGGGCAGATTTAGTCGGTTTGTGGCAATCTCTATCGGTGCGTTAGCGATCGCCCTTGCAATTTTGCTACCCGTTGATGGCATCTCCAAAATTTTGACTTTAGCAATTAGTGGTGCGATCGCCCTTGGATTTCTGGTCGGGCAGCAATGTAAAAGGTTTACCCAAAGTTCTTTGATTTTGGCAATCACTTGGGTAGCAACTTTACCCATTTCTCTATGGCTGATTGGTGGCAATCTGGGACTAACAGCCGTGGATGTGAATGTTTGGAATGGGCTAGTTTTAACCTTGATCGTGGCGATCTCAGGGATTGTATTTTCTTTCCCATTGGGAGTTTTGCTAGCTTTAGGAAGACAGAGTACCTTGCCCTTAATTAAATGGTTCTGTGTCTTCTATATTGAAATTGTGCGGGGATTGCCGCTTATTGGCATTCTATTTATGGCGCAAGTAATGCTGCCCTTATTTTTACCCGCAGGTTTAGAGATAGATCGCGTTTTGAGAGCGATTGCCGCCTTTGTATTTTTCAGTGCCGCCTATCTTGCGGAAAATGTGCGTGGTGGCTTGCAGTCAATTCCTAAAGGGCAAGCAGAAGCCGCTAGAGCCTTGGGATTAAATATTCCCTTAACGATTACTTTAATTGTTTTACCTCAAGCTCTCAAAGCTTCGATACCTGCGATTGTTGGTCAATTCATTGGATTATTTAAAGATACTTCACTAGTGGCGATCGTCGGTCTAGTCGATTTGATGGGTGTGTCTCGTACCGTCTTATCACAACCAGAATTTATTGGTCGCTATGCCGAAGTGTATCTATTTGTGGCTTTAATCTATTGGATGTTCTGCTTCTCCCTGTCTCAAGCTAGTCAGAAATTAGAGAAAAAGCTGCAAAACTGAAGAGTTCTAATTTGCCAAAATTTTCAGTTTTGGTTTTAGTTACAACGCTTTGCGCTATAACTAAAACCAAATAGTTCTTGATTACCTATGCCCGAATTGATCGAACCTGAATTGATCGAATCCGAATTGATCGACAATGTAGCATTTCAGCAACGCCCCACATGGGACGAATACTTTATGCTGTTGACTAAACTTGCCGCCATGCGATCGACCTGTCTGGCTTTTCCTGTGGGAGCCGTGATTGTCAAAAATAAGCAGGTACTTGCTACGGGCTACAATGGCTCACCTTCAGGCTCAGTGCATTGCACTACCCAAGGTTATTGCTATCCAGAGATGAGTAATTGCACCGTGAACAAAGACTTTCCCTCAAGGGCTGTTCATGCTGAAGCCAATGCGATCGCCCAAGCTGCAAAACATGGGATCTCTACCGATGGCGCGAGTATTTATGTCACTTTAGAACCATGTATTTCTTGTTTGAAACTAGTGGTGTCGGCAGGTATTCGCGAAGTTTTTTATGAGACGACTTTTAATAAAGGCAATAATGCAGCGCTGTGCCAATCCTTTGTAGATGAGGGATTAGTAACGCTTAAGCAAATTCACATCTCAACATCTGTTCTACAAAGAGCGAATTTATTTCTCAATTCCCCAACTTCTGAATTGCGTTTGTTTTCTTAATGAGAAGCTAATGAAACCTCAAATCGCCAAAAAAACTGCTGTAGCTGAGTTATTCGCTAAAGCGATCACCACTCCATGCATTGCGATGGGATTGCTGATAGGTTGTAATAATACAGGCGATCTTATCAAGGACTCAAATAGCCAAAAACTAGGAGGAACTTGGGAATTTAAAAATCAAAATGGAGTTAAAACTGGTACAGCAATTTTTGAGACTCAAAATGATATTGACGGTAATATTTACATTCTGTCTAATGATGTGTCTTCGAGCGATTTGTCTTTAGGGAAAACAGCGATCGCAGGTACTTTTAAAGCCAACTTCAGCCAAACTCCCCAGCAACTTGATCTTACATTTGGGGATCTCACTACCCAAACGATCTATGAAATCAATAATGATGGACAATTAAGAATAGCTAATTCTGTTCCCGATCAGCCTCGTCCCACAGCACTAGATTCCCACCCCCAACAGCTAACCAAAATTTCGGATAGCACAACTATTCCTAGTGATGTCAAAATCCTGCGATCACCTGATTTAATCGCCACATCAGCTTTAATCCGTGAGGCAGAGAGTAAGTCATCCATTCGGGCAATCATGCGATCGCAGCAGCAAATATTCCAAGCGCAAGGACAATTCTCGGCAGATATCAATCAATTAAAATCGGGATTATCACTGAATTCAGAGTTCTATAGTTACAAAGTTACGAATTTGGGAAATCTAGTGCAGAATAGTGCGGTTCCTTTGAAGGATGGATTAAAAGCTTATACGGGAATTGTCTATGCGATCGCTAGTGATGACAGTAATCAAAAAGCCACAAAATTGCTTCTGTGTGAAAGCAATATTCCCACTAAACAAATCCCAACTAAACCTCAAAATCAAGATGAAGGCTATAAATGTCCAAATGCTTATACTTCAATCAATCCATAGGCACAATCCATAAACAAAAAGGAACGCAAAGCGTTCCTTTTTGTTTATGGATTAATGTTACGTGGAAAGAATTTTTGCGATGGCAGAGGGATGGGGCAAGCACGGGGGATTGCCCCATCCCTCTACAGGGGTTGCCCAAGGGCGCTACCCCTACATCTAATAACTGATGTTACGTGGAAGTTTCTAAGCCCCCCACCCCTAGCCCCTCTCCCAAAGCAGGGCTATTTCAAGAAAGAGCTAGAGAGATTTTAAGAAAGTAAAGACAAGATAGCAGGTAAATTATGTGCAAAATAGTCAATAGCACCTT
>NZ_NDHW01000168.1 GCF_002251945.1 Pseudanabaena sp. SR411 | reverse complement strand
CGGTTCGTTGTTCAGTGCCATGCACGGTTCACTCGTAACCTCCAGCTTGATTCGTGAAACCACCGAAAACGAAAGCCAAAACGCAGGCTACAAATTCGGACAAGAAGAAGAAACCTACAACATCGTTGCAGCCCACGGCTACTTCGGACGTTTGATTTTCCAATACGCATCCTTCAACAACAGCCGCAGCTTGCACTTCTTCTTGGCTCTATGGCCAGTAGTCGGCATCTGGTTTACCGCATTGGGCGTAAGCACCATGGCGTTCAACTTGAATGGTTTCAACTTCAACCAATCGATTTCTGATAGCCAAGGTCGTGTCGTACCATCTTGGGCAGACGTAATCAACCGCGCAAACTTGGGTATGGAAGTAATGCACGAGCGCAACGCTCACAACTTCCCACTCGATTTGGCTGCTGTTGATGTAGCACCAGTAGCAATGGCTGCTCCTGCTATCAACGGTTAATCTTCGAGATTATTATTATCGAAGTAAGTTAAGTAAAAAAGCCTCTCCTTGCGGAGAGGCTTTTTTATTGATGTAATGTAACTGCGTATCTACTCATTTCGATTAAAGAATGTTGTTCAAAAATTTAGTTATACCAAAACACAAAGAAGAGGATACAGATGATATCCCCCAATGAGGGAGGCAAATTCTGGTTGTCGGTACTCACCGAAATTCATAACCGTGGAGTCAAAGATATATTGATTGCCTGTGTTGATGGTTTGTCTGGGTTTCCTAAGGCACTTGAAACGGTGTTTCCCAAAATGCAGGTAAGGTTATTGTCCACATGGTCAGAAACTCAGTCGCTTTTATGCCTTGGCAACAACGCAAGCATGTTTGTGCCGACCTCAAGGCTATTTATGCTGCGGCAACGGAATCGGAGGTGGAGTTTAACCTTGAACTCTTTGCGGAGAAGTGGGACAAGCAATATCCATCAATCTCCAAGTCTTGGCGCAATCATTGGGCGAATATTATCCCCTTCTTTGCTTTCCCACCTGAGATTCGCAGGGCGATTTACACCACCAATGCGATTGAGTCAATGAATAGCAGTTTGCGGAAGGTGATTAAGTCTCAACAGATTTTTTCGACCGATGAGGCTTCTTTCAAGCTGGTTTATTTGGCGATGCGGAATATTTCTAAGAAATGGACAAGGCTCGATTCGTGATTGGAAACCCGCCCTCAATCGCTTTGCTATCCTCTTTGAGGATCGTCTCCACATCTAGCTCCTAGACTTTACACAATCTACTTGACAGTCTCCAAGAATCGTCTCTCTGAGATGACTAAATCTATCATTGCCTCTATTGTCGGTTGGGCTTCCATTCTTGATGCTCTATCTGTAGCCTCTCTTTTGTGATTTGGTATTAAACAGACTGAGACTCCCAACTTTCTCAATGCAAATCTCATGAATTAGCAGTGATGGCTTGATAAGTGTTGCAGTCATGATTTTTTGCCGACTTGTTTTAGTTAATGCGAAATTGTTGGCAGTCAAATTAGTATTCTAAACTCAACATAACAAGACTTTGAGCAAACTCTTGAAGCACTATGTTCCAGTCAGTGATGAACCAATACCTTGAAAGAAAGCCCATGATAGAAAGAAGTTGCTAATAAAGATCGCCAGTAGTGCGGTAACAACTGCGGTAGTAGTGGACTCACCCACACCCTTTGCGCCGCCTGTGGTGGTTAAGCCCCATGTTGTCCCGATCGCTGCAATTAAAACTCCAAAAATACTAGACTTGATTAGCGCCGCAATTAAATCCCAAGGCTTAAGCAAATTCTGCACAGAATTGAGAAACATGTTGTGAGGAATGGCGTACATGGCTTGAGATAAAAATAAGCCCCCCGCCATACCTGTTAAGAATCCTAAAATTGTGAGGATAGGTAGCATAAGCAAACAAGCGATCGCACGAGGAGTTGCTAGATAATCCACAGGATTTGTGCGTAGCATATAGAGCGCATCGATTTGCTCAGTTACTTGCATTGTGCCAATTTCGGCGGCAAATGCGGAACCCACACGACCTGCAATGATTACGGCTGTAAGTACAGGGATTAACTCACGGGCTAAGGCGATCGCCAAAATCCCACCGATTGCTTGTTGTGCACCAAAGTTAATAAATTCTCTTGCCACTTGGATTGTAAAGACAGCACCAACAAAGGAAGCCGTAATCAAAGTGATCAGCAGTGACTCTGTGCCAACTATCGACATTTGCTCAATCGTATTGCGCCAATGAAAGCGGCGATAGATCAGAACATGGGTGATGATTTGTCCGATCAGTAAACAACTTTGCCCAAGCTTAATTAGCCAACTGCCAAAATTTCCCATGTTTTCAATTTCCTATATCACCACTGACAAGCGATAAACAATTGTTATTTTTTTATCGTAGCCTTCGCAATTATAGCCATAGCTACTTGCATTATGAAAGATATAGCTGTCGCCGCATCAAAACCCAATAAGAGAATGGCGGCGCGAAGCGCCGCCATTCTCTTATACCAAAACACAAAATGGCATAGCCATTTTGTGTTTTTAAAACCCTTACTGGGTTTGTTTTTTAATTCACAGAAGTGTGGCAACACTTTTGTGAATTGGTATTATTGGGCGAAAAGATAAAAAGTGACGCAAAGCGTCGCCTCTTATCTTTTTGGTTTGAGCGCAAAGCTTTGTATGTTAGCTTTTGACAGGAAAAAGATGGAGCGTCCAGTTGCAAGGTTGTTGGAGATCGCCAAACCGACCGCTTGCCCAATACCAGAGCGTGAGTCGAGTCGGGAAAAATCCAATTACGAGAAAATGATCGTCTGGAGTTGTTGCACCATATCTAAGCCCATCAGTGGGTGTGACATCCCAATGCTTATCAGTATCCTTCACCAATAGATGAGAACGATAGTAGCTATCTTTGTATTGCAAAGGCAAAGCGAAGATAGCGTAAACATGATGCTCACCACGCCAAGGTTCGGCGACAACTTTGATGGGGTGAAATTTCAAACTATTGGATTTACTTAAGTTATCTGTCATTGTTGGACATAGGACAAGATTAGGCTCCGATGAAGTTGTTGGCGATGGGTCTTGGATAAACCAAGCAATCACTGTGAAAAGAGTTCCTATGGTTAAAGCGATAGCAACAATAAATAAGAATTTATGTTGAGAAGACCAATTTTTCATTCACAGGGTTCAAGGCGAGTTAATAGTAGAGCAATCTCATCGACATACTTTTGCAACTCCTTTGGTGGAAGATTGCTGTTATTAATGATGATACTGAAAATAACTTCGCGATAATTTTGAGGATTGGCATAGCCTGACAATACAATTGCGCCTGATAATGTACCAGTCTTGGCTTGAAGTAAACTTTGCGCTGAAGTATTTTTAAATCGATTGGTTAATGTGCCATCAACATTGGCGATCGCTAAGGATTGACGAAAATTGCGATCGCTAGCAACGGTTTGTAAGAGTTGAACAATCGCTTTTGGTGTAGTTAAACTGTGGCGTGATAATCCAGAGCCATCAGCTAAAGCAACTTGCGTGGCTGAAATATTCATGGACTGTAGGTATTTGTTAATGGCTAACATCCCTCCCTTCACACTGTCATCGGGACTAATCTCATGAAGGCGATCACCTAAAGCTCTTAGTAACAATTCAGCATAAAGATTGTTGCTGTCTTTGTTAGTGGTAATGATTAATTGAGAGATTGGTGGAGAGAGGTTAATCGCTAAATCTTTGGTGGGTGGGAGTTTTTTCGAGATGTTGGCAGTAATATCTGGTGCAATCTGAATACCTTGGGCAGTTAATTCTTGGCGCAGTAAAGCTAAGAAATTAGCTTCAGGATTAGGAATAGCAACGCCGCCGATTTCGGGTTTTGATTCTTCAGGAATTTGCCCAGTAATGATTAGTAGATTCTGACCATAGGGACGTTCAACTTTTAAACTATAGGGAGAATCTGCACTAGCTGTGGTTGCTTGATTTTGGACGCGCCAATCTTTAGCCAATTCAGGATTGTCCCATGTAAAGATTGCAGGTTTGCCAACTGCATCGGGACTAACAGTCCAATTTAGAGCGTTTTCATTAATTGTGAAAGGAGAGGCGATCGCCGCATAATAATGTTGCAGATCTGACCATTCCCAACTACCCGCAACTTCCGCACCTCTTCGGGATGTCAATGTCCAAATTCCACCATTGATCCGCTTTACACCTTTCTTTTTGAGTTGACTGACTAGTGATTTTAAGCCAGTCTCCGAGTTGAAACTAGGATCTCCTGTTCCAATTAGCCATAATCCGTTTTCTAGTTCGCCCTTGGCATTAGGCAAATTGTGCGACATCAAACGTGTGGCAAATTGATAATTTGCACCCAATGTTTTTAAAGCGATCGCCGTTACAAATAGTTTGGCATTTGAAGCTGGTATAAAATAACGATCGCCATCAAGATTGGCTAATATTTGAGGATTGGGTGCATTGGTTTGGATATATACACCCACTCGAGCCGCCTTTAATTTAGGCGATTGAGCAACTTTTTCTACTTCTTTTTGTAATTCGGCAGGACAAAGACGATTACTATTTGCCTGAGCAGGAACAGCCGTAATTAGAGAAATTACAACTAGAGTAATCTTTATAAATATTGTATTTCTCAATGGACAAACTGACTAGAACAAGAGTGACAAAAGATTAACATAAAAAACAATAAAAAACATGATTTAGTAGTACTAAATGGTTTGTGAGAGTGTGCAACGAAGTTGCACACTCTCACAAACCATAGGATTATCTAATTGTCTAAAATCCATAGATAAACTGTATGTTCACGATTGCCAACCTTAACTTTCTCAATTTGATTGGGAGGTAAATCGCCTAATTCATATTCATGGGAAACAACTCTTGTTCCTCTCTTTAATTTAGGCAAAATTTCAGAACGTACCCGTAGATTTGCCTGTGGTAGAAGGTAGAGCGTAATCACGCTAGCATCACCTAAATCGGCTTTAAAAAAATCTTGTTTAATAAATTTAATGCGATCGCGGATTTCTGGTGTTTGGGCGATCGCTGCTTTTGATTCTCGATCTGATTCTCTAATTAACTCAGGATCAATCTCAATCCCGATCGCCTTTGCGCCAAATTTCTGTGCAGCAGTAATCACAATTCGACCATCACCACTACCAAGATCATAAACAACGTCATTTTTGTTAACCTTTGCCATTTCCAGCATTTTCAGCACTACTTCTGGCGGTGTTTGTACATACGGAGCATCGGGAATCCGTTCTGGTTCAATATCTTTACTCGCTATGGGGGAAAGAGCTGGGAGTGGTTTACTTCCTAAGGGATTACTTGGCGATGATGAACTATTAATCATCAGAGAATTGCAAGCCAATAATGTTGATGAGGTGATGGCAGCAATCAAAATAAATCTCAAGATCAATCTAGGTAAAGTTGCCATATTTAGCTTTGTCCAAAACCCAATTTATGTAAAACTGCTTCCTGTGACTCTGGCTGTTGGCTATAGGCAAAACCCCAAGGCATTTGGATGGGTAATAGCGGCAACAATCGATCTAGTGAGTAGGGACTGCCATAGAGAACTACTGCTTGCAATTTATGCTCTAATATCAATTCTGTGACTAAAATTTGAATCTTTTCATGCAGATTGGTGTTACCTCGAAATGGATTACCCCGACTAAAGATTTGGATAAATATTTGAGAGAATTGGTCATACTTTAGATTTGCTAAGGTCAAGCTATCCGCCACAATTCGCTGATAGCCATCGTGCTTTGGTAATACCACCGCAGGCGATCGCGAGTTAAGAAATTCTTCGCAAGTTAGCGGATCATCAACAATAATTAAGTTCAGATAATTTGCTTCGATACGTTCTTGAATAGTACTAGATTGCAGATTTGCAATTGAGGAATAAACATTTATCGATTTTGTGGCGATGGACTTGGCAATTCCTAGATTCAGAGGATTACCTAATTTTTTGAGATTAGGAGGAATGCCACAAACCTTTTGTTTCGCTTTCCATATCCTTTGAACTGAGGCTCGAATTTGATCGCGATCTATTTCCTTTGATTCCACGGCTTCGCAGATTGCATGAATTGTGGCGATCGGATCGACAGGCATCAGTAAAATATCTACACCAGCCTTCACAGCTTGGACAGCGATCGCTTCAGGACTGTCCAAATTAGCCACACCTGACATAATTAGTGCATCAGTGGTTATCAGCCCCTCAAAACCTAACTCGTTCCGCAAAATTCCTGTAATAATATGGTGTGACAAGGTGGCAATATGATGGCGATCAAAGGCTGGCACTAGAATATGTGCGCTCATAATTGCGTCTACTCCCGCCGCGATCGCATTGATAAATGGCGGAAACTCGACATTCTCAAATCTCTGGCGATCGTGAGGAATCATCGGTGTTTGTAAATGCGAATCCACTGATGTATCGCCATGTCCTGGGAAATGCTTGGCAGTCGTCAACACAGGATATTGCTTGGCTCCTGCGATAAATCCGCGCGTCGCGCCCATCACTTCTCCGACCGTAATCCCAAAAGCCCGCACATTAATCACGGGATTGTCAGGATTATTATTGATGTCAACAATTGGCGCAAGCAACCAATTGATACCGATCGCTAAGGCTTCCTCCGCCGTAATTTTGCCCATCGCCTCAGCGTATTTCATCGAAACTGCTTGCAAAGCCATCGGTGGGGGGAACCATGTTGCACCACTAAATCTCTGTCCTACGCCCTCTTCAATATCTGCGGCAATCAGCAACGGAACCTTAGCCCATGACTGCATTTGCTGCGTTCTCAGGGCAATTTCTGGCGCACTGCCACCGAGTAAAATTACACCACCAACTCCATATTCACTGATCAGCGCTTGTAATTTTGAATTGTTCAACTCCCACTGCGGATACTGAATCTGATGGTCATAAAGCATTCCGCAGGTGCGAACCACCACCATTTGAGAAACTTGCTCAATGAGGCTAAGGCTGTCAATATCAGGCAAGTTGATTGGCAACATAATTAACTAAAATCAGGACTAAGCATGGACGATGCCAAGCATCGCCCATTACTAAAACTCTAGCGCAAAATCTTTGCGGGTCATTGGTTGAGGTACTTCTAAACCTTCACCGCCGATATATTTTAATGGTTTACCTTCAACGGACAAATAAACCTTGGCATCAGGCTCTAAAGTTGTGGCAGTGTATAAAACCTGAATGATCCTTCCCTGCATTGAGGCTGAGCCACCACCTTTCGTAAAGTCTTTAGATAAATTAATGCGAATTTCCTTGTTTTTTGACGTTGCACTTAAGACTTTCGTAGTTTCAGGAATAGCGGTGTAAAGTTCAGTTTCAGGAGGTTTTTCGGCAATCAACAGGTTAATCACTGAAGCGATCGCCTCATCGTTACTTTTGGCTTTAACGGCGATCGGTACGGCGATCAGTTTATTTTTACTAGACTCAATCCAATACACCGCTAACTCACCATCTACGGCTCTAGTTGCAGATGGTGATTGCGCCACTTGATTGATCGAAGTTGGGGCTGATGTTTTGGGATTAGGCTGATTATTAAAAGTGCCATGCACTAACACAGCCGCTCCCGAACCGCCGACAACTGCCGCAGCCACTAACCCAAACCAAGTACTTTTGCTTAAACTTGGAATTTTCATAATTTTGCTCCTCAACGCTAACTAAGTTTGTATGATTCTTGACGCAAACAAACACAAATTAGCTCCTTGATCTATTTTATAGCAGTTTTCAAATGAACGTATAGCAATATAAGTTTTGCTCAGGACATAAAACCCAAAAGATGAGTGGAGCTTCGCGCCGCCACTCATCTTTTGGGTTTTGATTTGTCCAAGCTATCTCTTGCGTTGCTATTGCTCATTTGAAAACTAAAAACTGGTGTTGCGTAGAAGGAATTCTTTCCATAGCCTAGGTTTGGGGCTTGCCTTGTGGTACAGCCCTACAGCAATCTAAATTTTGGGGTAGGGGAAACTATGGAGGGGTTGTCCTACCTCGATGGATTTGGTTTTTAATCCACAAAAGTGTTGTCACACTTTTGTGGATTGGTATAACCCATCTCAACAGGTTGTTTTTGTAGCTCCACATTCTACTAAATAAAAGCGGTAAACTTGGAAACTGTATTGATTACAATGATGAAACTACAATCTATTCCCTATAGCGCTATTGGTTATCTAATAGCTTTATTTTTAGGATACTTAGTTGGAGGCTATCTGCTTGCTGCTTACAATGTTAATCCATTCATCTTGATTGGAAATTATCTAATTACTTTGAGATTAGCTCAAACAGGAAGTTCCTCAATTAGTTTAGCGATCGCATGGCTTTCTATGTGGATCTGGGGAGCAGTATTTGTATGGGCAAAGCCATTAAGATTAGGAGAAATCAATGCTCAAACTGTTGCTTTACTACTGCTATCTTGCTGGATACTCGCCACTGGCATAATTTTTCTGTTAGCATTTGCTAAAGAAAGTATGTATAGATTAGGACTTAATAAACACAAATCCATTTACGGATTAACGATACTTACTTGGGGGGCAATGACATTTGGTTGGCATATATATCAATGGGCAAATAATTAGTACTTCCAAAACAACAAAATGAATCAATTTAATAAGAATTACACCGAGCGAGATGCAGATTACTACATGCATCAAATTCCTGTACAAATTTTAAAAAAATTAAATACAGCAGAAAGAGAGGATCTAAAATCAGTTATTCACACAGCCATACCTCGACCATCTCCTAAGTTAATTGATCTTAGATTTGCGATCGATCTTATTTTCACTCGCTACTTTGTTGTGCTAATGATTGGCAAAGACATGCGTAAACAACAAAGACCACACCAAGTTAGTGGTATTGCCAAAGTTGCGAATGTAATTACAGCAATTTTATTAATTATTGCGATGAGTCTACTTGTTAGCGCTGTCACAATTTTAATTCTCTATCTTATTAAGTCAGCTTTAGGTATAGACTTGTTTGCAGGACATATTACGAATGTTCTATTCAAGAATTAGCCGTTTTCAAGTTTAGTACCACATATCTTACAAAATTGTGCGTCAGCATCATGTAAAGATAATCCACAACCAGAGCAAACACAATCTTTAGTAATATCATTGACGCGATCGCCTTGATTAGCAGTTTGGACTAAACGCTTAAATAATTCTCCTAACTGCACAGGAATCAGCGCAATGCCAGTGAGTACCATTAACACCGTAGTCAGTTTACCTGCGTCAGATTTGGGCATGACATCGCTATAGCCAACGGTAGTCATGGTGAAAATAGAAAAATAAAAAGCATCAAGAAAATTATGAAACTTGGGATTGCTAGGATGTTCGATTTGGTAGACCAAACCTGAGAAGACAAACACGATCGCAAATAATGTAAAAAGTATCTTAAATAAGATCGCTATATCTTCATTCTTGTTCTCAAATAAAGACTTTGACTCTACCAAACGAATCAAGCGCAAAATCCGAAACCAGCGCAATAAACGAATAAAGGCTACATCACTCGCCCCAAAAAAGAATGGCAAAATCGCCACTAGATCGATAATTGCATAGAGACTAAATAGATGTTTGAGTTTCTGTTCAGCACAAATTAGCCTTAAAAAATATTCAAAGACAAATATACCGAGGATAACGTCATCTAATAAATTAAGTTGGTGACGGGTGATCTCGGATATTTCGTAGGTTTGGGCGACGAAACTTATCGCAGAGGCAATCACAAGCATTGCGATCGCAATATTGATTAGTTTGCCAATTGGTGTAGCAAGGTCATCAAGATAAAAGCTTATCTTCTGGCTAATTTTTTGTCCTAACATAACGAACTAATAATACCAATTTGCTACAGAAGAAGTAATACCAAAACACAAAATGGCTACACCATTTTGTGTTTTAAAACCTTTGCTGGGTTTGGTTTGTAATTGTACAAAAAAGATAAAGTTATGGCTTCACGCCGCCTTTATCTTTTTTGTTTTTAGAATGGAGACAGATCTACTTTAGTAGTGAAGATTGCGATATGATGCAGATATTGCTACACACGAAAAGGCAAAAGCCGAAAATGTAGAGGCGGCGCATAGCGCCGCCTCTACATTTTCGGCTTTTGTAACAGCTATAATCAAACATCTCCAGCCACAGATTAATTTAGGAAACCATGCTACTACAGGGACAAAAAATTACGCTCACCATCGACGATCTTGCTGATAGCGGCGATGGGGTGGGACGTTATGAAAATATCGCCATCTTTGTCCCTAATAGTGTTCCTGGCGATCGCATTACCGCAAAATTAGAATTTGTAAAAAAGAATTTTGCTCATGGGAGTATCGAAAAAATTCTTGCACCATCAAGCGATCGCGTTCGTCCGAGTTGCATCGTTGCCGATAAATGTGGTGGTTGTCAATGGCAAGCAGTTAGCTATCCTGCTCAATTAATAACCAAACAAAATATTGTCCAGCAAGCGTTACAGAGAATCGGTGGATTTAATCCCGAAGTTCTTGAAGAATTGCTTTCGCCCATTGTTGGTGCAGTCGATAGTTTGCATTATCGCAACAAAGTGACCTATCCCCTCGCCACTGGTCGAGATGGCAATCTGAAAGCAGGCTACTATCAAAAGGGAAGCCACAAAATTGTCAATCTCAATCAATGTCCTGCCCAAGATGAAAGGCTTGATCCGATGCTTGCCGAATTGAAAATGGATATTCACAACCAATGTTGGGAAATCTATGATGAGAAAACCCATACAGGACTGCTCCGCCATTTAGGACTTCGCATTGGCAGATCCACAGGTGAGATTCTGATTACTCTAGTAACAAGAGATTGGGATGTTCCTAACTTGGGAGTATTTGCTCAAACTTGGTTAGAACGCTATGACAAAGTAGTTGGTGTAATTCTCAATTGCAACCCTGATAAAACCAATGCCATTTTTGGCAAAGAAAGCCGTTGTATAGCTGGTAAAGATTATTTATTAGAGAAGTTTGCGGGTTTAACCTTCCGTTTGCGTGGCGATACTTTTTTTCAAGTCTATACCGAGCAAGCCGAAAGGATGCTAAAAATTATTGAAGAAGAACTTAATCTTGAAGGAACCGAAATTCTCTTAGATGCGTATGCAGGCATTGGCACGATCGCTTTGCCACTAGCCGAACAAGTCAAACAGGCAATCGCGATCGAAATCCAGCCGCAGGCAACGGCTCAAGGCAAACTCAACGCTGAACTTAATGGCATTGATAACGTGGTTTTCCATACTGGCAAGGTTGAGGAATTGATCAGTACGCTCAATCTCCAACCCGATATCGTAATCCTCGATCCTCCCCGCAAAGGTTGTGAACCAGAAGTAATTAACTTTCTGCGAGACAATCCTCCCGATCGCCTTGTCTATGTCAGTTGCAATCCTGCTACTCAAGCCAGAGATTTAAAATTATTGTGTGAAGGCGATCGCTACCAACTCACCCGCATTCAACCCATCGATTTCTTCCCACAAACCTCTCATGTTGAGGCGATCGCATTTCTTACAAAGTCGTAAATCAAAAAATACTTGCTGCGCTAGAATAAGCCAATGACTACTAGAAATCTAGAAAACATCACAATTCATCAATTCCGAGGTTTAAAAGAACTTGAGTTAAAAGAACTTGGACAGATTAATCTGCTTGTTGGTGTTAATAACTCAGGTAAAACTAGCGTTCTTGAAGCTTTATCAATTTATTGTGATGCTCTAAATTTGAGGAATTGGCTGACTATTGCAAGACAACGAGAAGACGTTTCTAGCTCTTCTCGTACGCCACCAATTGATGCACTAAGATGGTTGTTCAACAAAGAATTACCCCAAGTAGGCAATATTTTTATATCTGGCAATGGTGAATTCTCTGTCAGAAGCGTGAGAGCGGTATATGAAGATATTGAAGGTATATATTTTCTCGACAAAAGTCAAAGGAGGAGGCGAGCGGGTGCTAGATATGAACAAATTAATGATAACGAAGATGAAGATGAAACAATTAGCGACAATGAAGATACTCTAGAAGTAGCACGCAAAGGTCTTGACTTAAAGATAGAGATATATGACGGCAGATCAACACATTTGGATGGTATACATTCCAATATTACTGATAGTTATCAACTTTGGGAAAATGATTTTCTTTTATCTAGAAAACCCATAAACAGAGAAGTTAGCTTACCTATATCTGTTGTTACACCGACTTCACATCGTTCAAATATAGGTCAAATTAAGTTGCTCTCAGAGGCGAGCTTTCATAACTTTAAGTCTGACGTATTAGACTTGTTAAGTCAGATGGATCAAAATATTTCTGGTATAGATATCCTAGTACCCCCTGAATCCATATCCTTTCGTTTTAGTATTTACATTCAGCATAAAAAACTCGGACTTGTGCCAATTAGCTCTTTTGGCGATGGCGTTCGTCGGTTACTTCATATTGCCCTAAAACTTGCTAGTGTAAAAGGAGGTATCTTATTAATTGATGAACTCGAATCAACTATTCATACTGAAGCATTACAAAATTCTTTTCAGTGGTTGGTTAAATGGAGCAAACAAATGAATGTACAAATCTTTGCTACAACTCATAGCCTTGAAGCAGTTGATGCTTTATTAGCAGTAAATGAAAACGCATCAGATTTAGTACTTTATAGACTTGAGCCAAAAGAGACTCAAACAAAAGTTGTCAGACATGATTGGAGTAGATTGAAGCGTCTTAGAGAAGAATTAGGTCAGGAGGTTCGTTGGTGAATCGTCGCTATGTGTTAATAGGCGTTGAAGGCAATCACGATCAAGCTTTCTTAAAGAGGGTTTTGTATAAAATATTAGGCTTTACCGAGTGGAATCAAAAATCAGAACTAGATTCTCTGTGGCGTAAATTCATTCCTACATATCCTGCGAAAGGTAATTATTATGCAAGACTTGATATGCCTTCGATTTTATACAAAGATGATTTATCGATCGCTATTTATGTTGGGGAAGGTAGCAAATTAAGAGCAAACCTAATTGATAAGTTATCTAACCTTGATACTAACGATTTTTCAGCTTTTGCGATCGTTGCTGATGCAGACAACAAGACTCCTGACGAAATTTCTGAATACTATCGTGATGGACTTCAGGAATATTTTCCAAACTTTCCTAATCAAGCTGGTGCTGTGATTAAAGGTTCACCAAATTTAGGGATATATATACTACCCAATAATTCAGATAAGGGAGTATTAGATACATTGCTCTGTGAGTGTGGTGAGATTGCTTATCCAATTTATATGCAAAGAGCTAAAGACTATATTAATCAGTTCTCTGAGATAAAATGGAAGAGATTTGACAAAGACAAAGCAACCATAGCAACAGTGGTAAGTGTCCTTAAACCTGGTCAAGCAAATACCCCAAGCATTGCTGGTGATAAGTGGATTAATGACAATACTATGCAGCAGATTCCTACTATTAGATCCTTAGTAGATTTTTTGAGGGATTTGATAGAAATTTAGGTATGTAATTTGTAATCATCCCTATCAAATCACCTACATTCAACCGATCAAATTTTTCCTGCAAATATCCTATGTAGTGGCGATCGCCTTTCTTTCAAAGTCTTAAAAGCAATTACCAAGCAAACCCCTGAAACGACAGTTATCGAACTCACGTAAW
>NZ_NDHW01000167.1 GCF_002251945.1 Pseudanabaena sp. SR411 | reverse complement strand
TTTAACGAGTTTATCTCTGCCTTTGCTTGTTGGAGTTTAGTAAAAGATTTTATCCTTTAACTTTCCTCCTAGATACAAGGGGCTGTGCCCCCGTGCCAGCCCACAACCTTGAGGATCGCAGGAATTCCTTCCACGTAACATCAGTTATAAAAAAGATTAAGCAGAAAGCCGCTTGAGCATAAGAGGAATCATGGCAAAATGAACAACAGCCTCACTTCCTTTGAAGACATTCAGAATCTTTACTCAATCGTCGGTGCTTACTAATTGTCGTCTAATAAACCGTAACATGCGACTCTAATGGGATGTATTCTAGGTGAAGTTACACCAAGTCAGAATCTCTTACTGCCCAATAGTCAGAGTATCTGAAAAAGTCATAAAATCTTGACTCGCTATTCAGGATTTGCTACAGTACGCCCACAGAATTGCTCCCCAAGGGTTCTAAGTCGCGAATGATTCCCAATAGGCTGCTTCTGTTCAAGAAATTCTATATTACGTTGAGCTACGTTGTTCAATCCCAATATTTCAAAATCATATCTAATTGGATGAGGTGGTATCTGCTTGATTTCACCTAGAGCCTTTTGTTCACCTAACTGCCAAGCTCTTTGCCTATCTTTTAGAACTCCATCTAGCGTTCCGATAAGGGCTTTATCAAGCCAATTTAAAATATTTCTGTCAAAATTATTACTAATGACTTCTTTTAAAGTAACTTGACTTGATTTCTTCAAGGTAACTACTGTATCGTCAAACTCTTCTTTCAATAGGCTGAAAGCAATACCTCTTGACTTAAATCTCTCCAATGTGTACGCAATTGACCTTGCCATGTCATTATTAACATGGGCATCAATCCCAGCTTGCAATACCCTTTGTGAGCTTGTTAAATAATTCTCATAACAACCATAGTTACGAGTAGGATCTATTTTCTGTGTTTCTAAACATGCTTGGAAAGATTTCGTCATTCTTTCCGAAAAATCAAACTGAGTGCTCCAGTGGGGTTCGACTTGATCTTTCCTCCCCGAATGCCATCTTTGCCAGTTGACTTGGAATGCATCAAAAAATGCAATCATTTGCTCCATTTTCTCTTGAGGGTGATTGATATCACCTCTCAAGATAGCTGCTAACTCGATTTTTGTTGTGTTGTAATATGCTGCTGGAAATAAACTTATAAATTCGCGATTTTCAAAGGGATAAGCAGTAAAGTCGTTTCTATAAGCATTCAGCAACGATAAAGCTCCAACAAGCTGAAGATATAATTTGTTCAGATCATCAGGATTGCTTTGAGGGGTTTTACTATTTCTCGAAATTGCACTAGATGGGCATGGGGGTGAATCAAATTTTTTTGTCCAGCCTAGTATCCTAAAACGACGACAATCTCTGACGTTTTGGCTGCCATTGGGCATGAGCGCATGGCAAAACATAGCCCCTTCAAAATACGCTATTTCCAGATTCAAACCTCTAAAGTCTGTTCCACCTAAGCCAGCTCCTATAAAGTTGGTTTCAGTTATATTTGCGCCCTGTAATTTTACCCGACGCATTTGGGTATAACTCAAGTTAGCTTTGGTCAGATTAGCTCTTTCTAAATTAACTTCAAATAATTGTGAGCCACTTAAGTTAGCTCCACTTAAATCCATTCCTGACAAATCAGCTCCTCGAAGTTGGCAATTTACACAATTCTTTGTCCTTTGCAGGCGCTCCAAATCTGCCTGTTCAAAGCGAACAGCCGCTGATGCTGGTATGACAAATGTTGTAACTACACCTAAAATTGCTATACCTATTTGCCACAATATGATCATGATTTTATGTGAAACTCGTTATCGTAATCTCTAAACCACTAACGATGGCACTGGACAGATAAAGCGTGATCGACGTATTTGCATCTTTTTCGTCCGCATGGAATGGGCATTTCAGCCCTCATTCCCCTTTAATTGTCCAAAGCCAGTTTAAAAACAGGCTCTATCTGCACAATATACTTTTCTCTCTTGAATTGCACGTTCTCGATCTTCGTAAATCCGCCTATCGTGTCTTCTGTCATACTCATCTTGCTGTTGCCTAGCATTATCATCTCCATTGGTAGGTGAACCAGAGTTGAGAATATTCACAAAAAATTGCAGAGCAGCTTCATTTGCCTCTCTTTTTTTCGCTAGGTATATTTTTTGTTCTTCTGGAGAAAGACTTTCAAAATACTGGCGTTGTTTTTCAGCCTCAGCAGCCCTAGCTTCTCTGCGTTTTTCAGCCTCAGCAGCCATCGCCTCTCTACGTTTTGCATACGCTGCTCTACGTTCCTCAGCCGCCGCTTTTCTATCAGCAGCTCGTTGCTGACGCTCAGCCCTATTAGCTACTTTGTTAAAAGTACCAAATTCTCCAAATATTTGACTGTTTTTTTCTTCTCTAGAGTAAGACTGATCTGTAAAAGATTGTTCAGAGGTTTGTGCAGTTAGTTGATTTGAAGCTAAACACGGAGAAAGACCAGAAAGTGAAGCAAAGGCGATCACAGCAAACCCAGCAATATACTTCATAAAAATGTATTTCTTACTACAAAATTATTTAACATATCTTCTACTCAAGCATAATATTTAATATTCATAATAATTTAATTTATATGTTTAGTCAATAACTAAATACTGACAAAAGTTTACAATTTGTCATGGGTTGTTAATTCAGACATGAATTCAGTTTACTCGTCTCGCCCTACCCAAGACCTCATAAGCAAAATCTAGCAGTTACGCGATGCTTAGTGACTTGTGATTTAAATAATATGCCAAAAAAGTAACTCTGAAAATTTGAGGCTTGGTTAATCGGGTGGTACTTTATCTTTTCGCAAGTCCCTAAACTATTAAGTTGAATAAATTGTTAGGAGATCTTTATGTTGTGAGACAGGTACTGATCGCCCCTAATCTACAACAAAATCAAAATTGCTATATAAATGGCAGAGTGATCGCTACACTTATCCATCCTTATGGCTTATGCCTGATAACATCGACTACCTCCAAGGCATTATCGAACGCCTGACCTTTCACTCCGAAGAGACAGGCTATACCGTAGCGCGGTTAAAAGTGCCCAAGGCTCAAGACCTAATCACCGTAGTCGGTAACTTTGCCAATATCCAAGCAGGACAGACTCTTGCCCTAGAAGGCACATGGCGATCGCATCCTAAATTTGGCGACCAATTTCAAGTCACTCAATACCGTGAAACTAAACCCGCCACGATTACAGGAATTGAGAAATATCTTGGCAGTGGTCTAATTAAAGGCGTGGGACCAGTCACCGCTAAACGCATCGTCACTCATTTTGGCTTAGATACCCTTGACATCATTGAGAATGAGATTGACCGCCTGATTGAAGTTCCTGGCATTGCCAAGAAACGGGTGAAGATGATTAAAATTGCTTGGGAAACGCAAAAGGCAATTAAGGAGGTCATGGTATTTCTGCAAGGACATGGAGTATCCACTACCTATGCGGTCAAGATTTTTAAGCATTATGGTAATGATTCCATTCAGACAGTTTCCGAAAATCCTTATCAACTGGCGACAGATATCTATGGCATTGGTTTCTTTACTGCCGATCAGATCGCTCGGAATATTGGTATTGAAGTTAGTTCTGAGTTTCGCAGCATTGCGGGAATCTTTCACTGTTTAGGGGAAGCTGCTGAAGATGGTCATTGCTATTTGCCGCGCACTGAACTAGAAGAGAAAGCCATCAAACTGCTTGCCCTCGAAGACTATCAACCAGATCCTGAAACTATCTCTAAAATTGTTCTAAGTCTCTCTATCAATGATCGCCTAGTGATGCAAGGCTTAGAAGGAGAGTTCATCTGTTATAAGCCCACCTACTTCCACACTGAACAGAATCTTGCTGAACGGGTTTATCAACTATTGCAACACAAACACAATCCAGATTCTGAAAGGGTCAAGGCTTGGATCGATCGCTACACCACCCAAAGAAATATCCAACTCTCGCCCAAACAACGGGAAGCCGTGGAGATGGCAGCAAATTCATCGGTGCTTATTCTCACAGGTGGACCGGGAACAGGGAAGACTACCACCACTCGCACGATTGTCGCGCTCTGGAAAGCGATGGGTAAGGAGATTGCTCTGGCTTCGCCGACAGGTCGGGCGGCTCAACGATTACAGGAAGTCACGGGTTGTGAGGCGAAGACAATTCACCGTTTTTTAGAGTTTGACCCGAAATCAATGGGCTTTAAACGCAATCAGGAATATCCTCTGACCGCTCAAGCGATCGCCATTGATGAAGCATCGATGCTGGATCTGTTTCTTGCCTTTTCTCTGGTGAAGGCGATTCCCTTGGGCGCTCAACTACTGCTTGTCGGCGATACCGATCAACTCCCTAGTGTCGGTGCGGGCAATGTTCTCCAAGATTTAATTGATTCTCAGCAAGTACCTGTAATCAAGCTTACGGAGGTATTTCGTCAGGCTCAGGCAAGTCAAATTATCCAGAATGCTCACCGTATCAATACAGGTAAGTTTCCAAACATGGAAAAAGTCTCTAATCAGCCTAAATCCGATTGCCTGTGGCTGGAAATGCCCAATGCTGAAGCGGGTCAGCAGGGTATTTGTGACATTATTACGGAGTTGTTACCGAGTCTGGGTTTTGACCCTCAGCAAGATATGCAGGTTCTCTGTCCGATGACTAGAGGTGATGTCGGTACGCGCAATCTTAATGTTGTCCTTCAACAGTTACTCAATCCTTCTGATGCAATTAAGCCCGAAATTAAGTATGGGAATACCATCTTTCGTTTGGGCGATCGCATTATGCAGCAGGTGAATGACTATAACCGTGAGGTTTTTAATGGTGACATTGGTACGATTACGGGTGTCGATTTGGAGGAACGGGAAGTCACAGTTGTATTTGGCGATCGGCAAGTGGTCTATGATTATGCCGATCTTAATGAGATTGCTCTCGCTAGAGCGACGACGATCCATAAGGCACAGGGCAGCGAATATCCTGTGGTGATCATGCCTCTATTTATGCAGCATTTTCTGATGCTCTCTCGTAACCTTTTCTACACTGGACTGACTCGTGCGCGAAAGCTTGCCATCATCGTTGGAGAGTCGAAGGCGATCGGGCTGGCGGTCAGACAGGTTAGCGATCGGCATAGATATACTTATCTCGCGAAACGGTTAGCAAAGTTTGCCGAGCCGTAATCCTGATTGCTAGTGATGAAGTTTCATGTAAAGAGTTAGATAGATTATTGCTAACAGGTATAGTGTGGCTCAGTATAGGCTATTTCCCTTAGAGGGGAATTGTTGAGGATATGCAAAGAGCGAAGTTTATGTTTAGCAAGCTGGGAATTTGGCTGGGGGCGATCACCTTGATAGCTGGGTTGTTGCTCCATCAGGGCTTTTATCCCCATAATATCACCACCGAAACAATTAACCTAAAAGGAGATCGAGATCATCCCCTTGTCGGCAGGCTACATATTCCCAATCAAACAAAAACTCCCTATCCCACGATCATTCTCTGGCATGGCGTAAGCTCTTCTAAAGAAATGATGGAACCACTTGCCGTAGAACTAGCCCGACAAGGTATAGCCGCTATAGCCTTTGATGCTGGCGGGTTTGGTGAATCCTATCCCAGACCATTTAGCTCAGAAGAAAATCTCAAGGATGCGAGTGTGGTATTTGATTATGTAAAACAACATCCCGAACGCTTTGACCGATTACATTTGGGTATGGGCGGTCATTCCATGGGAGCCGCTACAGCGATCGCCTTTGGTTCAGAAACAGCAAGTTCCAATCAAATCCGCGTTACCATCGTTCTCGGTATGAGTGCAGAGATTAGCCGCACAAGCCCTGCTAATCTTTTGATGGGAATTGGATTGTACGAAGAGTTGCATAGTCCCGCAGCGATGCGTGAAACTTTACAACAGGGAACTGGTGAAGCAACTCAGGAATTTCAAATCAAGGGGGATTTTCAAAATGGTTCCGCTAGAAAACTGGTTATTTCCATTACTTCTAACCATTTGATTGAGCCTTTTGATCCCACCTTAATTCAAGAAGCTGTAGTTTGGGCTGTGAAAGCCTTTGGTTTACCTGAGAGGTCGGTACTTTTAACGATGCCATTTGTTATGTGGGGATGGTTTCTGATCTTCATTGGTTCAGTTTTAGGTATTGGTTATGGTCTTCGCGAGCTTAATTTCTTGAAGACAAAATTGCGCTTAGTATCAGTGGGAATGGTGGCGATCGCTGCGATTTTTCTCTGTTTGGGTATGATGGGAGCGATACCTAGCAGAATGGCAAGCAGTCTAATCTTTCTAGTAGCGGCGGTTTTGCCTATCAGTACCTATGCCATCAATCAACCAAAGAAACTGACATCATTTTTGCAACTGTGCGGACTTTATGTTAGTGCTATCCTCATTGCCTACGCGATCGTCTCCCTTGTCATGCGTTGGCAAGAGTTGTTGACTAATCCTTCATATCTACTAGGACTACCACAGTTCCTTGTCCAACTTCCAGTGGCGATGATTTATTCGAGGGTTCAAGAATTGAATGCGGCTATATTTCCTGTCTATAGCAATGGACTTGTTCCTAGTTGGCAGCTTTCCCTTCTCTTTTTGCCCGAATTGATTTATCCCAGTGTGCTTTTAAGCGTGGGGACTAGAGTGGCTGCATGGTTGGTCAGATGGCTACGCCAACCACTAAGACTAGCAAAAGTAGATCGTCCCAGTAAGAAATCTCTGCAATTGCTAGGCGGACTCAGTTTAGTTTTAGCGATCGTTCTCATTCAACAGGCAAGAATGGGAACTTTTTCTATGGAATATGCGATCGTTGCCATAAGTCTACTCGCTCGGATGGCTTTATTCCCTGCTCTACTAGTTATCTTGATTGTGCGATCACCTCAATTTCAAGCATTAGAAAAACGATGCTTTTAGATGCATAAGCATTCGTGTATTCCTGATCTAAATTCATATCAGAGAGTTGATTCCGTCCAGTACAATATGCTTTAGTTCTCCGATGGAGAATTGCGGTTTCGCTCAGTAGCTTTTGGCTGATGCTGGGTGCGATCAAAAATTATGCCTAGCAGTAGAAACACAACTGGAGCTACCACACCATAGCCGATAATTCCGATATTCCGAACTTGCATATCTGCAAGTGGCACACCAATCAACCCCACAAGACTCAGTACACCACTGACAATCATAAGGTTCCTCACCGTTATCTCCAGCTTTCCTGAATTGAATACGGGCGCTGCAAAAAGCATTGAGAGGGCAAAGAACCAATCCCATGCAAGAATATCTAACGTATATGCCACAGATGGCCACTTGAATGAGAGTAGCGGAGAAATCCATGTCAATCTGGTAGCCTCAATCTGATGACCTATTGTCAGGATAACGAAGTGAACGCTGGAAGTAATCCCCGTCAGCAGGATCATAAAGATAAGTGCCGTAAGACTATATACCTTGACATCAGGGGTTGCGTAAGCGTGGACTGCGACCATGCTTACGACCATCAGGGGAACTATAATGACTATCAGTAGTTCCATAATCAAGAAGAATGGATCGCCGATTGGGTCTTGGGGCGATTTGAGCGCAAGAAATCCGAGAGCCGTTGTAACAGCGTATATCACCTCAAAAAAGAAAACAGCCCAAGCTGCTACTCTTCCGATTGCCCGATGCTGTGGTGTGAAACTTTCGTGGGACATACGCTACGGATTGCTCCTTATGTTACTTGATCAGGTAGTCTAACGGTCGGTTACAACTCACTCGTTAAGGCGCACAGAACTTTTTTTGACGAGAGAGATTTACTTTTCCAAATACTGCTATCAATTATGATAACCATTACACAATTCAAGAGAATATATACGTCATGAGGGAATAGATCACCTTGTATCTCTCTGAGTATTACCGCAAAGTCTAGTAGTTTCGTGATGACTTGTCCTACTTTTACTGAATTTCTTGATTCAATAAGTCTGAAACATTACCAATACTTTGTTGCTGTACTTGAGATCGATGCTGCCAAGCCTGCTCAAATTGTTGGATATCAAATTCGCTCAAATTGGCAAACTCAATTTCCTGCCCCCTAACCTGCAAGATAATCTGACGATCGCCTCTTAATCTCTCAACTGTCAGAATATCTCCACTTCGTTGGATACCGTAAGAGTTTTGACCCACTTCTCCAAAACTATCAGACCCTAGCTCACTGAGGAGTTGATGAGAGATTGCTGCAATCATCTGAGCACGATCAATTCTGCCCTGCTCTAAGTTAAGGGAGATTTCTGCTTTAGTAATATTTTCAGATTGGTCTGGTTTACGGACTTTAAGCGATCTCTGTTTTTCTAACTCAACCACAAGCTCGTTTAGAAAACTATCTGATAGACCATTGCAATGCTCTATAGGTTGACTTACCGCATTGCGGTCAGCACTTTGCATCTCTAAAATAATTGAGTGATCGCGTGCTGGATCGTAGCTAACCTGCAAATATTTCTGAAGCCCTCCCCAACTAAACTCTTTACCTAGCTCATTACCTTGAATACTGTTACTTCCCAAACTATAGGAAATACCTTTAATCTTCTTGGTACGGGTGTATTTGACATGAGCATCTACTCCTGAATGTTTCAATTGCTCAATCAACTGGGGCATGGTCATTCCTGCTTTTACTTGCTCTCTAATGACTTGTGATATGTGAGAGGCAATAGCAGGACTATTAGGAGGAGTCCCCTGATCAGAGACACTTTCTATCCGCTTCAAGATACGCGGTAAGGAATAAGCCTTGCCCACACTGGAGCCTGCCATGCTCACTCCATCAAGTTTGTAAGCAATCCCTTTCGGTTTTCCCTTGCGATCTCGGTCAACCCTAACTTCAATCCCTTCAAGATTTAACTGCTCAATAAAATCTGGTAGTGACGTGGTATTTACCAAAGTTGCATCGATCTTGTCTGCAAGTTGACGCTTTACAGTAACTTTGCCCGTTTCTAATTCCTTATCAATCTGACTCTTGGTTTGCTCTTGGCGATCGCTCTCCCAACTAGATGGTACAGCCGCTAGTCCAAAATCCTGCTCTAGTTTGCGGATTACATCTTGGCTGCGCGTCCAATCCCAACTGTCAGAAACTACTGAGCCGTCCATCCGCACCCGACTGGTCACGAGATGAATGTGTTCGTGATTTTCTTTGTCAGTATGCTTTACAGCCACATACTGATTATTTGTAAATCCCATTTCTTTGAGATATTGGGCGATCGCTGTCTGCCAAGCATCATTGTTACTCCCTTCCCGCTATAAGATCAGTGAATTAATGAAAAGATAAAATCCAGTGTTTTTCGTAATTGTATTTTTGAGAGAAATTGACTGGATTCAAAAAACTGCTCTAGCTGATTAGTGA
>NZ_NDHW01000166.1 GCF_002251945.1 Pseudanabaena sp. SR411 | reverse complement strand
TCTATCTACAGTACGGGCTTGGTGTCCCTAGGGGCAGAACGAGTTTATCTCTGCTTTTGCTTTTTCGGATTGTAGTAAAGATTTTATCCTTTACTTTTCTTCCTAGATACAAGGGGCAAACTCTCACAACCTTCCAAATCTTACAACTCATCTAAGATCTTCTATATGCCATTTCGTGAGTTGGTATAACGGAATAAATTACAGAGAATCAAGTTTATGAAACTGGAACTATACCTGAAGCAAGGATTCCCCAAAAATGGAGAACTCCTTGATGCGTAAATAATTCGATCGCGATCGCTGACACAAAGCCAAGCATAGCAAGGCGACCATTCCAGAGTTCGGCTTGAGGTGTGAATCCTGAAATCCAAGCATTGCGTAGCATGACTTTTGCAGTTTCAGCCTGCGGTGTATTAGTTTGCATAGTTACTCTCTGATAATTTATCAATCTGTTTAGTCTTGTGACTTCTCATAGAGTCACATACCGATGATGGAGTTCATGTTGCAGAATGATGCAGAACGTTTACTTTGCATGATTAACGCTTAAATGTTAACTAAAAAGATAAGATGTGGCGCAATGTGTCCATCTTAAGTAAATACGCTCTTAGAACATCAAACCCCAAAGGGAAGAGGTGCAAAGCACCCCTATTCCCTTTGGGGTTTAGGAGCTAATTAGCAACTACTGCTTTAATAGTGACAGTCTTAACACCTTTGATTTCCATTGCCAGACTTTTGACTTTAGTAAGATCATTTAGCAAAGGAACGGTTCCTGAAACTACGACATTTGCATCCTTAGATTCTACAGTTAAATTCCCTTTGGGTATATTAGCCTCCAATTTGCTCCGAACTTCGCTAGCCAGATCGCTATCTGGTCGGACTGTTGAGTCACCCATTGCGTCATTGCGTTGCTCACGGGCGCGAATATCAGCTTCCAATTGTCTCTTGCGAGTTTCATCTTGAGCATCATCCATAGCCGCTTGAGTGTTTTGCGGTGAGGCAGTAGGGCTACTAGTGCTATAGGTTGCGCTAGGTGCAGGAGCTTCAGAGGTAGTTCGAGCATCGGTGCAAGCTACTACTGTAACTAAGAGAAAATTAGTTAGTAGCAAGGAAGCAATTTTTGTATTCATGATAGAAATTCCTTGATTTATTACAGTCTGTTTAGGTGTTACTCCCTTCCCAGCGAAGGATTAGACGTTGCGGCGCGAAGCGCCGCAACGCTAATTCTTGGTTTTTGATGTCTATTTCTTTAGTGGGAAGGGAGTATGTAGTCCAGAGAAATTTTAAAAAAGCTTGCTTAGTAAGCTTTTTTAAAATTTCTCTATTTTTTTAAGTTAGGAACTGATGTAGCATCAGTTAGGAAATGGCATTGCCATTTCCTAACTTGGTATTACTTATCTCAAAGAGACTTCGCCTGTTCTATTAGAAGCATTATCAGAATTGTAAATACCCCATTCATGGATATCGTAACGTTGGAAAATTGCTTCAGCTTGGCGAATATCTTGATCGGAACCATCAACCATCACCAAGTAATCTCCTTGCTCCACGCGATCGCTATAGACTTTGGCACGCTCTTTGGGAATACCTAAACCAACCAATCCGCCTACGAGACTACCTGCGGCTGCGCCGATCGCACCACCAGTTAGCGTAGTCGCCAAAGCTGTAGCCGCAGCACCAGCCAACATCACGGGACCAACGCCAGGAATGGCGACAAGTCCCAAACCTACAAGCAAGCCAGTTAGTCCTCCAACTGCACCACCAGAGGCAGCACCTGTGGCAGCACCTTCACCGACCTTGTTATCACGATCACGATCTTTGAGATCATTGAGGTGTTCGCCCTGTTGAGCGCCAGCCATATCCGAACTGCGATTGACATTATTGCCAATGATCGAGATTTGATCCATATTGAATCCGCTATCTCTCAATTCACCCAATGCTGACTCAGCTTCTTTGTGACTCGAAAATGTACCTGTAGCGCGCTTAGTTTGTCCGATCATGATCTTCTACTCCGTTAATAAATTGATGGTTTAGCTTATTTAGAAGCTGGTTTAGATGAATGATTGAGTGGGTCTGCAATGTACTCAAAGTCTGGCTCTGAATTCCAAGATCCCCTTTCGTCTTTACCGCTACCGTCAGTGGATAGGTTGTAGTAAAGCTTCACGGTTTCGTCAGGTTGAATATTCCCGAAGAAAGGATCAGTTAACTTGTCGAGAGAATCCAAAGCTTTCATGAACATCTGCGTATGAGAAATCTCTCTAGTCAGCAGGTGATGTAATGTTTTTAAAGTGCCATCATCTGTTGCGAGTTTAATCAAAGCTTCATAGGTTTGACGAGCGCCAGCCTCTGCGGCAATGTTGGCTCTGAGGTCACGCACTACATCACCACCTTCATTGAGGTAGTTAGCTGACCAAGCACTACCTTGACTATCAAGAAAGTGTGGTCCCATGCCTTTTACAGCAAACAGAGTACTTTTGTAGGCTTCAGTTTGATCAACATCTTTAGTATGGATTTCAATCAGCTTGCCTACCATTTCTAAATGTCCAAACTCTTCAATAGCGATGTCTTGCAACATATCTTTGATGCCTGGAAGCTCAATATGAAATGACTGTACCCAATATTGTAAAGCTGCGGAAAGCTCTCCTGTTGCTCCACCAAATTGTTCTAGTAAGAGTTGAGCAAAACGAGGATCAGCCTTATCAACTTGTACAGTATGAATGGGATCTTTCTTGTGGAAAAACATAATTTGACACTCAATTATTTTGTGTAATTTATGTAGATGCAAGTTTTACTGAATAAGTAAGATTAATCAAATATAAAACTACAAAACCTATACCTACAAAGGGCAGTGCAGATTTTGGAGCGATTTTTAATTATGCTCAGACACTTAAATTAATTAGCTGGACACGATTAAAAACTAGAGTCAAAACCTATGGCAAACGATGCACGTATGCCATAGACACTTTGGTTTTATTTTGGGTTTTATATTTAATTATGCCTAGCTACTTATTCAAAATTGATTCTATAAATGAATAGACTATCAATCAGTAATTTACTCACTAAAACTAGCTTCGCACTTGAATGTCATAAATCATGTATAGGCAAATATAAAAAACTGAATGAATTGTATGAAATGGGTTAAAAGTATTTAAATTGTTACAATAAATACCTTTATATAGCAACGCAAGAGATAGCTAGGACAAATCAAAACCAAAAGGATGAGTAGCGGCGTGAAGCGCCGCTACTCATCCTTTTGGTTTTATGTTCTAAACAAAACTTACATTACTATATAGCTATTGCCAAGTGTCTCAGGACATAAAACTTGTATCGTTTAATGAACAGACAGCACAAGTTTTGGATCGGTCAATTTTTAAGAATTTGGAGATTTTATAGTAAAGATTTATTTGTTTCTAGGTCAATTCACTCAATTCATACATTGCTTAAACATGAGATCAAACAATCGACTGTTAAGTTGAATATTGATTCGTGAACTACACACAAAATCTTAGGTGAAACAAATGACTCATATCTTAGACAATGGTAATGCTAATACATTTAATACTCCAGTGACTGCGTTACTAAATGGTGTCAAGAAAGGACTTCTTTTCGCTTTTGGTTTCGCGCTAGTTATGATGTTGCAAGTGACCTTCTTTAGCTCTGGTGCGATCGCTTCTCCGTTAGCAAGCTTTGGCAGTCAAGTTGACAAAATGACCCAAGGCGTGAAGACAGACATGGCGATCGACAAAGCCGCAGGTATCACTAAGGAAATCGGTCGCGATCTCCGCGATGGCAGAACTGACAAGGTGATTGACAAACTTGCTGATACCTCTAAGGACTTCGCCAAGGAAGCTGGAAACCGCACCAAAGAATTAGCCAAAAATGTCAAGGAAGGTACTAAGGACAATCTTGATAAAGCTAAGGATATGGCAAAGGATGCCAAAGGCAAAATTGGTGAAGGTGTAGAGAAGACTAAGCAAATGGCAGGCGATCGCGCTGATGAAGTTAAGGAAAACACCAAAGATCTTCCTGACAAAGCCGAGAACAAGGTTGAAGGAGTTATTGATTCTGTCAAAAACTTCTTAGGTCAATAGATTCAGTAATTGTAGGTTTTAATTTGCGATCGCTAATTTATCTATCGCAAATTAAAACCCTAAAACCTTTACTGTGGTTGTTTTTTATTTTGGGAATGCGTATACATTCATTCCCAAAATAAAAAACAAGGATAGGTTGTGTGAGTCTCTACCAATCCTCTTCATTCACAAATACTTGAAATGGACAAAAGGAGAAAATCTGATGGAATTTATTTGGTTTATTTTGATCGGACTAGTGGCCGGAGCCTTAGCTGGACAGATTGTTCGAGGTGGTGGCTTCGGTGTGCTGGGCGATATTATTGTTGGTATTGTCGGCGCATTGTTAGGCGGTTTCCTATTTAACACCTTCGGTGTCTCTACGGGTGGCGGCTTGGTCGGTAGCTTGATCGTGGCAACCATTGGCGCAGTGGTTTTACTATATGGAATCCGCTTGGTCAAAGCTTCTTAGAAGCTATTGCAGAATTACAGAAATCTTCCAACAAAAAGCAATGAAGCGTCGTGCAGAGCAAGGTACTTCATTGCTTCAAAATCATTACATTAAGGACAAGAAAAAATGACTAATAGAACTGTCAACAGAAACGTAAATCCTGAAGACCAATCTGATGCGAATCTCGATCCACTTTCTGGAGAAGTGGGAGCGCATCCCTTGGGAACAGGTGTGGGAGCCGCTGGTGCTGGCACTGTAGCCACAGTCATCGGTGGTGCAGTTGGTGGGCCAGTTGGGGCTGTAGTTGGGGCTGTCATCGGCTCAGTCGTTGGTGGTTTAGCTGGTAAGGATGTAGCTGAGCAAGTTAATCCTACCTTTGAAGACACTAATTGGCAGGAGACTTATACTTCTAGCACCTATGTTAATTCAGACAAAACCTACGAAGACTATCAACCAGCCTATCGTACTGGCTATGAAGGGTACGATCGCTATGGTCATAGTGGTCGGACTTACAGCGAAGTTGAAACAGACTTGCAGCGTGATTATCAAGCCAATCAAACTGGAAGTTTACCTTGGGAACAAGCTAAACACGCAGTAAAAGATGCATGGGATCGCGCTTCTACCGCAATTCGACGTTAAACTAGTTATAAAACCAAAAAGAGAGTTGCAGCGCGAAGCGCTGCAACTCTCTTTTTGGTTTTATGTTCTATTACACTTTGTTTCGTAGTAAAGCAAGTTCATCATGTCACTCAGGTAGTTGGACATACCAGTGTCATGATTTTTACTATAGAGAAGTAATTGTCTCTTAAAGCTACACATCAGGAGCAATTGTCAATGTCAGTAACACTTGAAGATAACAAACGGACTGCGATCGCAGTCAAATTGGCAGACATGAAGGCAACTCAAAACTTGCTGATTGCCAATGAAAAGAGTTTAATTGCTGCTTGTCCAGATCGAGAGATCACCAATCGCTTAGAAGGCTTTCTTCGAGATGATCAGAAGAACTTGGGCATTATCGATACTGTAATTGTGCAGTATGGGATTAAAGCTGAACCAAAATCGACAATGCATGAAGAGTTTGAAGAAGTCAGTAAAATGATGCAAGACTCAGATCTCTCCTTGTTTGATAAGGTTGCTAAGCATGAACTTCTCAAACACACTCAAGCTATGGCAGGAGTTCTCGTTCACAAGGCTGGTCAAGTGGTAGGAGCCGATATTGCTGTGGCGATCGCCCCTCTCAATGCCGTCAACTTTGAAAATCGTGGACATGAGGAGCAACTCAAAGGGATCATGGAATCTCTAAGTACGATGGAACTCACAGGCAAGCCTTCGGACAGTGGACTGTGGTCAAGGGTACAGGACACGATCGCGGCCTTAAGTGGTATTGCTGGCAGCATCATCAGTCGTAACGACCATGAGATCACGATCTGCGATCTGATTCGCCTTGATCATACTAAGGTCTTTGCTCTGCTTTCTCAGATTAAAACTACTGATAATCCTGAAAAGCTAGAGGAGTATTTTGGGCAGGTCTATCAAGACTTGAGCGCTCATGCTGCTGCCGAGGAGGAGGTCATCTATCCGATTGTGCGTCCTTACTACAACGATATTCAGAGTCTGTATGACGAGCAAGCCAAAATGAAGCAAACTCTGGAACAGATTAAAACCATGAACTGTGAAGATACGGTGGCTTTTAAGGCTGCGGTAGAGCTTTTGGCAGCAGATGTAACTGCCCATATCAAAGAAGAGGAAGATGAAATGTTCCCTCGCATTAATGGTAGTTTTGGCGATGAACAACAGAAACAACTCGCGACCGACTTTAAGACTGCCAAGAGCAAGATTCAAGATCAGCGCTTAGTATCTGCTTCTCGCTAGATTAGCTTTTAAGATCTAGAAGGATGATAAGCGCTTTGCGCTTATCATCCTTCTAGATCTAAGAAAATCTCTTCTTACTATCATTAGGAGCGAAAATCATGATTTATTCTGACCGACCTTGGGAGACTTCTGTAGAGCGGGAAGTTATTAATATTGGAGAATTCAACGATCGCGTCCATTGGGGTGCTTTCTTAGGATTATCAGCTTCAACATTTTGTGTGAATGGCGATGCTCATGCTATACATACGCGCCACGTAAATTTTATGGGACTGACACAGTAGCGATGATTAAACCCTTGGCAAGGGCTTAACTTGGGCATTAATATACTTGAATTTTCCCCCCCCTCAGTCCCCCCTTGGGAAGGGGGGGAAGTCTAAGTTCTCCCCCTTCCCAAGGGGGAGTTAGAGGGGGGTTTAGAGATTTAGTGCGTCAAGTATATTAAGGGCTTAACTTGCACTGTGCAATGACTTTCTCAGGATACATTCTCGTAGAATGAACTCTAATCAAATATTATGTAGATATCTATGTATAACCTAGAATACAATTCTGAGCCATTATCTATGTTGCCACGCGCCTATAAAAATGACATGAGCCGATTCTCTAAAAATGAAACAATGCCGACAATTCAAGCTTTTCGAGGTGAATCAAGCATTCTAGAAAATATCAAATTGCGACAAGCAGGAAAAGGATATACCTCTATTTCTAAGTCTCAGGCTGAGCCGTCATTTGACAAGGCTGAAGATGAATGTGCGGTCTTTGAAGGCAAACCAGAGCGTTTGGATGAATGTCATAAGCAACTAGAACTACATGTCAAAGAAGTTGCTGAGTTAGAACTGAAGATTACTGAACATATACAGATTGAGCAGGATCTCAGACAGTCAGAATCAGAATTAATTAAGACAAATCAGGAATTGGAATATCTGGTTCTTGTTGATGCTTTGACTCAAGTTGGCAATCGTCGTTGCTTTGATCAGGTACTTCGTTGTGAGTGGCAACGATCGCTACGGGAGCAGCAGCCATTGTCTTTAATCATGTTGGATATTGATTATTTCAAAAGCTACAACGATCTATACGGACATCCCGCAGGAGATCATTGTTTGACTACGCTAGCACAGACTGTAAAACAGACCTTGCAAAGACCAACAGATTTGATTGCCCGTTATGGTGGTGAAGAATTTGCAGTTATTCTTCCCAATACTAATACTGAAGGTGCGATCGCAGTTGCGAAGTTGATTCAACAGACAATTGTTGATCTGTCTACTCCCCATGCAAATTCTGATGTCAGTAATATTGTTACCACTAGCTTAGGAATTTCCACACTAGTTCCTTCAGAAAGTCAAGAACCTTGCTTTTTGGTTTCTCAAACCGATCAGGCTCTCTATAAAGCCAAACAACAGGGGCGCAATCGCTATGCTCTTTATATTTAATTAATCTTTTTCTCCTATAGTCTACGCACAAGTAATATCTTTTCTTCTCCACAAAAGCGGATCGACAAGCAATCCATTTTTGTGAGGTTTAGCGCTGAATTGGTATTTATCGAATGATTTAGAAGCTTTTGAAGGATTGAATTTAAACAAAATAATCGATAGATAATCAGGTTTAAGTACCTATTTATTACAGATTTAACTTGAACGCAATATGGACAGATAGTTATGATTTAGTGACTATTCAGATTTCCATGTTTATATTTAAGTTGTGATGAAGTTATACAAAGTTTTAATTTATATATCTAACTTTTTAACTGATATTTGTATAACTAATAATTACCTGACATATTTGAGCTTAATGACCTATGGCAAAACGATCCCTACAAGCATCACCATCAGGAGTCAAAAAAGCGAAACAGCATTTTGCTGCTAAAGGCTGGACTCAAGAGTATTTAGCTAATGAAGTAGGTATCAAAACACGCCAACCGATCTGGCGTTTTTTTGCTGGACAAGCGATCGAACGTTATACATTTTTTGAGATTTGTACAAGATTAGATTTGGATTGGCGAGAAATTGCCCTAAATCCACCCCTAGAATATACCCGCACTGATGATTTGAGTGCAGAAGAGCATGAACTCAGTAATCTGGATGAGCTAGTCCACATGGTGCGATCGCGCCGACATGAGAAAGTTAGGCATCAATGCGGCATCCTGCAACTACTCGATATCAGTCGTCCTGTATCCCTTGAGCAAGTCTATATTGACGTAAATATCCTCGAACAAATTGCCAGTCAGCAATGGCTAGATGTGTCTGATCTTGGCAACCTTCACCCTGAAGATGTTGATCGCTTTGGTTTAGGTAAAATTAAGGAAAGCCAAATTCCGGGGATGCAAGCAGTCGAAAAATATCACAAGCTCAGAGTATTAGGTAAACCGGGTTGTGGCAAATCAACATTTCTCAAATACCTATCCAATCAATGCAACTTTGGTAAGTTTGCCGCAGAACAAGTGCCGATCTTTATTACATTGCGTGATTTTGCCGACAGTTTACGAGAAGACAAGCCCGCTAATTTATTGGAATATATCCATCAAGAATTTCTTACCTCTGGTATTTCGCAATTGTCAACCATCAAGAAACTCTTACAAGCAGGCAGAGTCTTGCTCTTAGTTGATGGGATGGATGAAGTATCTAACGAAGAAGGGATAATCATTTTAAATGAAATGCGCCGATTTTTTGATAAATATTATAAAAATCAGTTTATTGCTTCCTGTCGTGTCGCTTCCCACAAATTAGCATTAAAAGGATTTACGGATGTAGAAATTGCGCCTTTTACTGAAGAACAAATCATTATTTTTGTCCGCAAATGGTTTGTTGAACTGAGTGGAGCCAGTGCCACCAACGCCTTAGTAGCAGCCTCTCAGTTTATGGAAAAGTTGGAATTACCTGAAAACTGGCGATTTCGGCGATTGGTTACCACACCACTGTTTTTGCATCTTGCTTGTTCGATCTACCACCGAGAAAAGAAGTTTCCCAATAAACAAGCAGAATTTTATAAACAAGGTATGGATCTGCTCCTCGGCAAATGGGATGAATCGAAAGGGATTGAACGGGATCAAATCTATCGCGGCATTTTGTTGCCCCAAAAATTAAAGCTCTTGAGTCAAGTTGCCTTGGCAACCTTTGAACAAAAACAATACTTCTTTACCCAAAATGTGATCGAGCATCATATCGGTGACTATATGCAAACTCTCAAAGAGACAAGCATTGATCCCGAAGAAATTCATCATGTCAGCACATCAGTGCTAAAGGCGATCGAGTCTCAGCATGGGATTTTAGCCGAGCGAGCGCATGGGATCTTCTCTTTCTCTTATCTAGCCCTACAGGAATATTTTACCGCCCGCAAAATTGTTGCTAGTCACAATCTTCAAGCCTTGGGATCATCGCTCAGTGGACTGGTAGACCATATTACCGATCCTTACTGGCGAGAAATCTTTTTGTTAACCTCCAGTATGCTCCGCAGTGCTGATAGCTTGATGCAATTGATGAAGTTGCAAATTGATGCTCTTGTCTCCCAAGATCCCTATTTACAAGAGTTTTTAGCTTGGGCAAGCAAAAAATCAGAAGCCAATCCTTCTGAAACTAGACCTGCTGTAGGACGAGCCTTTTATCTCGCTTTGACCCGCGCACCGCATCTCGTACCCCATTTTGCCTTAGCTTGTAGCTTAGACCAAGGTGCATTGGTGGATGCAGCACTCGATGACTTATTGCAAGAGTCCTTAATCAAGCAAAATAAAGACTTCTTCTATGTCCATGCCTTGGCTGATTCTCTGAGTAATATTTTAGGAATTGTTGTGGATTTAGGATTCCGTAAAGCTTTGCAAAAACTTAGTGATCAATTACCAAATAGTGATCATACGAAGTCAAGCTTTGATCACTGGTGTCAAAATAACTATGCCGCTTGGGCGAAACAGTTGCAGCTAGAGATCTCCACCCATCGCGATATCAGCAACCAATGGGAATTTGACTCCGATCAACAACATGTACTCCAAAGCTACTATACTGCCAACCAATTGCTACTTGATTGCCTCAACAGCAATAGCGAAGTCACAACCAGCGTCAGAGAAGAGATAGAATCAACCTTACTATTGCCTCAAGAAGAACTCGAAAAGCGCGAATGGGCTTAAACCTCTATACTTCAGTAAGTACACAATCGGCACGGGTCTTATCGTTAATATAATTTTCGGCTAGATAACAAATTATGCTGTACTGTACCTCTTCAGCTAGAGATTCTAAATACTCTCTAGACCTACCTCTCTGCCACTGCAACGAAAGGGTATTGAAAGACTCGGCTACAAGGTGAGGATTCTCTCTCTTAAACGCTTGATAGTTGTGCTTAAAACTTAGCGCCTGATAAACTTTTTCATGACCAAACTCATTGCACAAAATATCAATCAGCAAGCAGTTACTCCATCTAAATCCCATGTCATTATTATTCCCCATCTAACAATATCCTCGCAGTCTTTAATAACTTAGGTACTAATTAATTTATAAATAAACGTGAAATACTAAAAGTTATCTTTTTTGCTACTCAAAACCAGTGTGATTTGCTTTCACAAAAGCCATGAAGGCAATAATTTAAAAAATCATAAAAAGTAAAAGATACTACTTCTATCCATAAAAGCAGTTGCTCGGCAGTCTGTCTGTGCTTTATATCACACAAGTCTATACTGAATAATCTAGCTCCTATCAAAGGGAAGGTACAGCGTAAATTGCCACATCCCCCTTTTGGATGATAATCCTTTGCCAATTATTGACATCAATAAAGCCCCAAAAGTTGAGGCGATCGCCTCAGCTTTTGGGGCTTTATTCTTTAATTGCGCGTAGCTACCGATGACAGTGGTTATATAGCAATCCTAAATGGGTTGTGAGAGTGCGTCCCTTCGGGGCGCACTCTCACAACCCTCCAAATCTTACAAATGATTTAGGATCGCTATATAGTTTCTCAAACAAGCTTCTAAAATTAAGTTTTGTAATGAAGTCAAACAACTTCGCGATCGCACATATCAACTCAATCGTTGCATTGAGAAAGTCGTTATAGCAACCTTTAGGAGAGAACTAAATGACTATATCAACGCTTACTATACCTGATGAAATCAACGAGTCGCGTGGTCATACAGTCGATACTGAAGGCTTGCTAAATAACTATGCGATCGAGCCAGAAATGTATGAAGAAGATGGCAACTCTCTCTCTAAAATGACTGAAAGAGTGACTGTGGTTGATATTTTTGATTCTGAAGAAGAAGCCCACAGTGCTGTATTGGAAATGGAACAAAAAGGTTTGCGATCGACGAATATTTCGATTGTTGCTAAAGACTATCAAGGAACTGGCAACATGCTCACTTGGAAAACCATTACTGAAGAAGGTGGACTAGCCGTGTTTTTAATCAAATTGGGAATTAGCGATTATGCAGTTTCAAAATTTGTAGAAGCCAGTGAAAATGGCAAATTTTTGGTGATCGAGATTGGTGGCGATCGCGAAGCTAGTCAAGTACAGCATGTTCTAGAAAAAGCTGGGCATTCTCTCCAAAAAAGTTAAAACAGAATAGAAGGTACTTTGCGCCACGAGCCTGTTAGTGGTGCGCGGCATTGCCGTGCATCACTAATTATTAATGAGAAGGGAATATCTTAGTCTTAAGATTTGAGGAGAGAATGTGATGATGACACGAACCGAATACAAACCGATTAATTCTGAGCATACTAGCCGTGTGGAAATAGATTGTTTGTACACGGAAACTATTGCCAACTGGCTCATTAACTATGCGATCGCGCCAGAGATACAGACCGAAAGTGGCGAAACCTCTTCTCAACCAGTAAGTTCTCCATCAATGGATATATTTACTATAATCGATACATTTCCTTCCAGACTCGAAACTAGCAATGCTATATTGGAACTAAAGCGGCAAGGCTTGAGTTCCTCTCAGATTGTAGTTATCACTAAGAATTATCAAGAGAAAGACTATTCCATCAATTGGGAATATATTGCTACAGATGGTAGTTTACTCGCAGTTTTAATCGGATTGGGGATCGATATGCCTGATGCATCACGATTTGAATATGCCGTCAGCAGTGGCAGGTTTTTAGTAGCTGCCATTGTTAGCGATCGCTCCGCTAGTGAAGCTCAATATCTTCTAGAAAATATTGGACGCAAAGTGATTGCTGTTTATTAAGTGATGTGGGCGGCGCGAAACTCCGCCCACATCACTTATAGCCCTACCTCATTTTGATGGAGTTAACATGGTTTCAGGCGCACCTAAGACACAAGCAAAAGATAGAATGGGAATGAGTGTATCTTTATCAGAATCAGATCAGTCACTGAGTAATTGCCAAAACTCGATCAGTCCCGCAAACTTGGTAGAAAGATCATTTCAGCAAACGCTGCACAAAGATTGGATAAATACCTCATCCAGTTCCTTTCTACTAGATGAGGTCATTGCTGAAGCTCTTTTGATGATTGCTAAAATTGCAACTCCGAAGGGAGTACAGATTGTTTTTGAGCAAAATCTTGATGCGATCGTCTATGCCGATCAAGATATGGTTTATGCAATGGCTCATAATCTGGTGGCGAATGCAATCAGTTTTTCCTACAAGTATGAAACCGTCAAAATTGCCTCTAAGGTTACCCCCAACATGGTGGTAGTATCTATCTCTAGCTCAGGAGTAGGCATTAGCAAAGAGAAGCTCCATCAGCTTTTTAAAATTGAGGCTAAACCGATCACCTTGTTTACAATCGACGAGATGATAGCAGGAATTGAATTGTTACTATGTCATCGCTTTGCAGAAAAAAATCGCGGTGAATTATTGGTGACATCTGGAGATGATCAAGGCATCATGTTTACTTTTACTTTGCCAAGAGTATCCTACAGCAATTACTGATCAAGCGAACCACAAGAAAAAAATTTGAAAGCGTTGCAAAGCAACGCTTTCAAATTTTTTTCTTGGTTTGGGTTTGAGCGCAAAGCGCTGTAATACAAAACCTGTGGCACACGCGCAGCGTATGCCACAGGTTTTGATGTTAGAAACTAAACTGAGTGCGTAGATTACCTACAAATACAGTTGGGTTAGTTGAGAAACTATTGGGATTGAAAATTGCATAGAACGCAGGGACAATCGCAATATTTTTGCTAATTGGATAATAGTAAGAAAGCTCTAAATCGTATTGAGTAGCGCCATCTCCACCACCAGATAGCAAGAAATTACGTCCACTGCTGTAGCTATGAGGCACAACAAAAGAAAGCACTGCCAGCGCACTTTCCTTAAATAGATCTGGGAAAGCTAAACCAAATTGGAATGCATTAACATTAACGCTACCGCCTTGTACCGCAGGATTGATCGGCGAAATATTGGTACTACCATAGGAGTAGCGACCAAAGACACCAAAGCCTTTAGTAACCAACCAATCAAAGTTCAAGACAAATGAATCTGCGGTAGCATTATTAATCGCACCACCTTGACCGTCATCAGCAAACCCATAGGGTAAAGGCTCAGCCGTTGCACCATTGATAAAACCACCATTGGTTTTGATATTCGAGTGGGTGTATAAAAGGCGAATGTTAGCATCACGGCTTGGTGAATAAACTAACTCAGCACTTATAGTATTGGTTCCACCAAATAGCCCTTGGTTGGGATTACTAGAAGTATTGAAATTAGGAACAGCAGGATTGAGGAACTCTGTGTTTTCTCCAAGATAGGCTGCTGTAAATCTAAACTGTGGATTGATTGTCCAAGTTACGACTGCACCCGAACCGCGATCGACGGAGTTCGAGAGGGTACTTCCATTGGAGTTAAAACTAGTTGCCCCTGTCAAGAAGTTAGTAAAACGGTTACCATCAAAATAGCGATAGAAATTTAAACGAGGACCGATCGCGACATTGACGTTACTGGAAACTGGGAAACTATAAAACAACTCACGGATATTAAATACATTGGCACTCGGTACACCTGTCTGATCAAGAAATGGCGTTCCCCAAGAGTTGGTATAGCCAGCAGATACAAAATTATTGGCTGGAGAGTTGCCATTCCCAGTTACCAGTTGGGTAACCAAGGCATCTTTACCTGTGAAAGATGTTGTCAGATTTAAGAACAGATAGTAGCCAAATGTAAGGTTAGGATTACTTCTATTAACTGTAGTTGGCACACCACCAACGCGAGAAGGTGCGGCAAAAGCACTGCCAGGAGCCGCAAGACTACGCTCAGCTCTGACAGGTGCAGATGCAGTCGCTCCAGTGAGGTTAAAGAAAGCAAGCCCGCTGAGCTTAGTTGTGGTTGAGAACTGTTGTGCTTCGAGTTTAGCCGTCTTGGCATCAAGTGCATCTACGCGACCACGTAGAGTCGCCAATTCGGCAGCAAATTCTTCTTGAAGCTTCTGTAAAGTAGCAAGATCTTCCTTAGAAACCTTATCGGCTAGTCCTGCGGAAATGATTTCATTGATTTTATCCAAACATGCATTTAGCCCAGCCGCAAACTCGTATCTTGCTAGAGCTTTACCACCTCGAAAAGTGCTGTCTGGATAACCTGCAATACATCCATAACGCTCTACTAAAGATTGCAGCGCTGTAAAAGCCCAATCAGTTGGACGCACATCAGACAACTGCGAAACAGATGTTACTTGAGAAACATCTGTAGTTTCCGCTAGTTTATCCACTTCTAAATTACTGACTGGTGAACCCGTGGACAAACTGGGTTGAAGACTGACAGCATTCTCTTGGCGATCGATTAAGTTGCTAATCGATGTGGTATTCTCTGGTGAGATATTTACTGGTAAATTAGCTGTCGATAAATTGGCTGATGAATCCTTAGGTAAATCATCTAAAGTTTGCGGTGCAGCCTTAACGGGAGCATCGTACAAACTAGATAGCGCGACAAACATCGCTAGACATGAAAGCGAACTATTGAAAGCCTTTGACATAACTCCTCAAACCAATTACATGAGCGACGAAACGGAAAATCGCAGTAATTTGGATACTGTATACAGTATCCAAATTACTGCGATTAAACTTTAGATTTGCGATCGCTTTCTGTATTACAGATTACAAAGAATTTGCCTGTTAACAAAGCTCAAATTTTTGTAGGGGTAGCTTCGCCGCTCCACCAAAGAACTAACTACCGCGATAAGTGCTGTAAGCCCAAGGTGAAACTAGCAGAGGCACATGGTAGCGATCGCTTGCATCAGCAATACCAAATCGCACAGGAACAACTGTCAAAAAACTAGGCTGAGGTAGAGATAGAGCATAGCCTTTAAAGTAGTCGCTAACGTAAAAACAAATTTCGTATATACCAACTTTAATCTCATTTTCATTTAACAAAAGTTCATCTGTTCTACCATCATTGTTGGTATATAAAGTTTTGACTAATTGTTTTTGACCAATGCTAGCGATCGCCCATAGTTCAATCTCCATATTTCTGGCGGGACATCCATGCACTGTATCAAGGACGTGAGTTGAAAGTTTCCCAGACATAATTTCACAAATCACTATTTTAATAAGTGGCGCGAAGCGCCACTTATTAAAATATTCTACTTCACAAGCGTATACTGTATACACTAGACTTGTATAGCAAGCCCAAATGATTTGAGAGAGTTCGCCCCGACGGGGCGAACTCTCTCAAATCATTTAGGACCAAAATTAATCTACAAATTCATCAGCTCTATTTATGACAGCATCCAACGGGACAAGACGAGTATTTATTTGTGGTTCGGCTCTACGCGGACAGCCTGATCATGGGAATTTGCAAGGCGCAAAGTTTATCCGTCCAGCAAACACCCAAACTCGCTATCGACTTCATTCGGCTGGCGACGGCTGGCATCCTGCGATTTATGAAGTAGAAACAGGTGGGATCTCAATCCCTGGAGAAGTCTATGAGATGCAAGCTGATGAATTTGACTACCTTGCTAGTAATGAACCGCCAAATATGTACCCTGCGGATGTTTATTTAGAAGATGGAGAGGTTTTAACCGCTTTTCTCTATCCTCAAGAACTAATTGAGAAGTTTAATTGGAAAGATATCTCTCATCTTGGTGGATGGGCTGCTTATAAAAATGCATAGATTAAGAAAAGGGTTCGCAAAGCGAACCCTTTCTTTAATCTATGCGAGCGATCGCGGCAACTGGCCCCCCACCTGAAGGTCCTTGATGTTCCGCACCTCCTGAGACATAAACCATCGGATCTTGCACGATAGAAGCTACTACTGCGCCAACCACAGCCCTTGCCATGCGCGTATGGTTGATGTCGGAGTCATCCATCATTGTGTGTCTTCTGCCCAAAAGCTCTCCCGATGGATCAGCTTCAGCTTTTGCGAATATATTTACGATCCGATCGCTTGTTTGCCCTGTGGAGGCGATCGCCTTGATCACGGCTTGAGCATCTAGGGCATGTTGCATCACACTATGACCAATCACAAAATTGCTAGTGGATGTTGGCGCATTCCCTAATACCAAAATCTCACAGTTTCGTAACTCTACCCCTGCGGATGTGGAAGCAACTGCGGAATATAAAGCATAATTTTGGCAAATATCGGCGGCTGTGAGATCTTCTAGTTGAACTTCACCTAAAGCCACTGCTACGCCTAGCGCTGAGGCTCCACGAGAATAACCCATTGACTGATAGCTAGTTATCGATTTACTGACTGATTTTGCATCGTGATCTTCATCGAGTAAGCGATCGCGACTGGTGACCAATGGACATTTAATCTGGACAAAATGCACATCATCTTTGGCAATTCCCGCAGCAGAGATCGCTTGATTTACGGCTAGGGCAACTTCTTTGACCATGGTTAACGAGCCAATTTCCGCAGGGGTAAAATCACGGGTATGAATCACTCCCAAGGTTAAAGCCATACGGGTTGGTATGTCTGGCGATGAAGGTTGACTGGTAAAAATTGTCAAATGGGGGCTTAAGGCTCCCTCAGTTCCCCCAGACATGACATAGACGATCGCCGCAGATTTTTCCTGACCCACAAAATTCGCAAGGTAGTTCTTTAAAGTTTGCACCGCAAAGCCGCGTGTGAAGTCATTAACACAGCCATTTCCTTCGGTCTTTCCCATAATCGCCACAATTTGCTGGGGATTAATTTTGCCTGAAGCGATCGCCGCCTCTAGAGCCGTGAGATCATCAGGACTATTTTGAGGAAGCTTATATACATCTACTTTCATTGTTTTTTATTTGAGATAGGGTTTCGTGTCGCCGTTCCTTATGCTGGTTTATGATGCTTGTGCCAATGATGGGCAATGTCAATACGACGACAAATCCAAACGCGATCGCGACTCTGCACATAGTCCAAAAATTTCGCCAGTGCTGCCGCTCTCCCTGGTCGTCCGACTAATCGGCAATGCAAACCGATGCTCATCATTTTTGGTGATGCGTCGCCTTCAGCGTAGAGAACATCAAAGGCATCACGCAAATAGGCAAAGAACTGATCCCCTGAATTAAAGCCTTGGGGTGTAGCAAAACGCATATCGTTATTGTCGAGGGTATAGGGAATGACTAAATGGGGCTTGCCATATTCATAATTCCAATAGGGAAGGTCATCGGCATAGCTATCGGAATCATAGAGAAATCCCCCTTCTTCAACAACTAAACGACGTGTATGCTCACTAGTGCGTCCCGTATACCAACCGAGGGGGCGTTCTCCTGTTACTTGTGTATGAATAGCGATCGCCTTTTGTAAATGTTCGCGCTCTTGTTCAGGCGAAAAATATTTGTAATCAATCCAACGATAGCCATGACTAGCAATTTCCCAATCTGCCTCCAGCATGGCGGCGACAGCTTCAGGATTACGAGCGAGAGCCATGGCAATACCGTAAATAGTTACAGGAATATTGCGATCGCAGAACATGCGATATAAGCGCCAAAATCCTGCGCGACTACCATATTCATAGCAAGATTCCATATTCATATGGCGCAACCCATTAAAAGGAACAGCACCCACAATTTCTGACAGAAAGGTTTCTGATGCACTGTCTCCATGCAGGATACAGGTTTCGCCACCTTCTTCATAATTAATCACAAATTGGACAGCAACACGGGCGTTATCTTGCCATTTCGCATCGGGAACAAATCTCCCGTAGCCAATCATGTCTCTTGGATATGTCATGGTTATATATTAGTGATGGATAATTCGTAATTCGTAATTGATTAGCTGCTAACCGCCAAAACTAAACGCCATCTAGCAATTTCAATAATTTCTTTAATCGCTTGTTGTTTTTCTACTTCCAGATTGTTCTGAAGTCTTTGCTCAAAAGCTGCAAGAATACTGTCTTTGGTATTGTTGCGAACAGCAATAATAAAAGGGAATGAGAACTTCTCTTTGTAGTCTTGATTAAGATTTTGAAAGCGATCGTATTCTGCGGCGGAGAGTTGATCAAGTCCGACAGTAGATTGCTCCTTTACCGATGCTTCCGCCATTTTGAACTTACTGCCCAGATCGGGGTGAGCGCAAATTAACTTTAATTTCTCAGCATCACTCATTTTCAAAACGATCGCTGCCATGATTTGATGCAAATTTTGGACATCATCAAAAGGACGCGATCGCCATGCTTCGGCGGCTATTTCTGGGGTATGTTCAAAGATTGAACCGATCGCTTCGGTAAATTCTGATTGGCTCATTTGATTGAGCATCGCGATCGGATAGCTTGAATTACTCAATGTAAGGGTCCTCCGCTAATAATTTTGGCGATCGCCTTAGTTACATCCAAGGGATTTTCTTGAGCAAGTTGGTCATACCACTTTTGGGTAACTTCAGGCTCTTTGCCGTGAATGGTTTCCGCACGATTTCGCGCTTTGTTGACGATTTCTGTGGTGCGAACCTTACGTTCTGCTTCGTATCGCCTCAGCGCATCGGGAACACTCACATTGGTGGAGGACAAATAATTGGCTAACACCCATCCATCTTCGATCGCTTGGCATCCACCCTGACCGAGATCGGGACAAGTCGCATGAGCTGCATCACCCAGTAAAGCTACTCGACCTTTGACCATCTTGGCGATCGGACCCACATCATGAATCTCTACACGAGCGATGGATTCAGGATCAAGGCGATCAATGAGTAACTGCACTGGTTTTGCCCAACCTTGGAAATGTTGTTTTAATTCATCTCTATAGTTAGCAACATCATTAACGGTTCCTTTGGGTAAAGGTACATCAAAAAAGAAATAGAAGCGATCGCCTGATAAAGGCATCATCGAAGCACGTTTATGTTCCCCCACATAAATTGACCAAGTATCCGCTGCTGCAAGATCTGTACTAATTGGCACTAGTCCATTCCAATTGACATAGCCAGCGTATTTAGGTTCGACAGATTCATTGAGAATATACTGACGGAGGAGAGAACGTACTCCGTCGGCTGCTACCAGTAGATCCCCTGTAGCAGTACTACCATCTTCAAACTTGGCTGTGACATCACGAAAGCCATCGAGAATTCCGATACATTTAGCGTCAAGAGTTAACTTACCACCTAGAGATTCAAAGGCTTCTAGCAGCACATTTTGTAAATCTCGCCTTGCTACAGGATAGGGACGTTGCCCAACTTCTTCGACTAACGGTTGCAATGAAATATGATTGAGGACATTTCCCGAAAGGTGACGGTATTCCATGTAATGCATTTGCCCGCCGATCGCCCCTAGCTGTTGACCTAAACCAAGGCGATTGAGGACTTTGACTCCATTTGACCAAAGCGAGATCCCTGAACCAATCGGACGCAGATCCCTTACCCGATCGTAGATTTCCACTTCATACCCAGCTTGTCGCAAGGCGATGCCCGTGGTGAGTCCACCAATACCCGCACCGATGACAATCGCTTTTAAGCCATACATCGCAACAAATCCATATATTTTGTATACAGTATACATGCATATTTTTTGATGCACATCAAAATTTCAATAAAAAATGAGAGATGGCACTTTGCACTATCTCTCATTTAATACATAAAGAGCCACCTCTACTTAGGTATAGGTTATAAAACCGCAATATTGTTATGTTCCATGCGATCGCGGATACAGATAAAATTGTGAAGCTCTCTAGCGATCAACGATGGTCAAATCTTCTATGGACTTTAAAAGCATTATTCGCGATATTCCTGATTTTCCACAGCAAGGTATCATTTTCCGAGATATTACGCCCTTATTAGCTCATCATGATGGTTTAACAGCAATCATCCAAGACTTTAAAACAAAATTTGCCGAATTGAATATTGGAGAGATCGATTGCATTATCGGGATTGAGTCGAGAGGATTTATCCTTGGCGCAGCGCTTGCTATGGCTTTAGGTTGTAGTTTTGTACCAGTCCGTAAACCCAAAAAATTACCTTCGGCAGTATTTCGGGTTGAATATTCTTTGGAATATGGAACTGACACCTTAGAGATGCATCAAGATGCTCTTGCTGTAGGTGAGAGAGTAATTATCATTGATGATGTGATCGCTACAGGTGGCACTGCGGCTGCTACAGCCAAACTAATTAAACAAGCTGGAGCAGAATTGATTGGGTATGGATTTTTAATTGAGCTAGATTTTCTCAATGGCAGAAAAGCATTACCTGAAGTACCGATTGTTTCGTTAGTAAATTATTGATGTTAGGTGGAAGGAATTCCTTAGATCGCAAAATCTAGTACTGGCACGGGGGCGCAGCCCCCCTACAAAATCCGAATTATTCAGGTAGATGCTACTTAGGCTAGAGTAGGACTCCTAGATGTTTACTTTTGCTCATCTAGCACCTTGTCCCCACAGCTTTTGCTCAATCAAGAAAATAGAACTATGTCTACAGACCGCAAACGGATTTTGATTATCGGTGGCAATGCGGGGGGAGCCTCCTGTGGAGCGCGGGCGCGGCGTTTATCAGAGACAGCAGAAATTATTGTTTTTGAGCAAGGTTCGTTCGTATCCTTTGCTAACTGCGGATTACCCTACTATATCGGCGATGTGATTACCGATGAGAAAAAGCTACTGGTGGCGAATGTTGACTTGTTTCGAGATCGCTTCAACATTGATGTGCGATTAGAGAACGAAGTCATGGCAATCGATCGCGAGGCGATGCAGATTACGGTTAAAAACCACCAAACAGGTGTGGTCTATCAAGAATCCTATGATGCGCTAGTCTTAGCGATTGGAGCGGCTCCGATCCGTCCGCCATTGGCAGGGATCGATTTAAAGGGAATCTTTGTGGTGAGAACGATCCCTGATAGTCGTCAGATTCGGGCGTGGATTGACGACCATCATGTAAAACGCGCAGTGATAGTCGGAGGAGGATTCATTGGTTTGGAGATGGCTGAAAATCTGGTTAATCGAGGTGTTGAAGTAACTCTGATTGAATCGCAATCACAGGTAATGTCTCCCCTCGATCCCGAAATGGTGGTTGCGGTACAGGAAAAAATGCGATCTCATCACGTCAATTTGGTGTTAGGCGATAGCGTTAGCAAATTTGAACGCAATAATGACGGTCTATCTGTCACCACAAAATCGGGAGCGATTCATGCTGCTGATATCGTTATTCTGGGCATCGGTGTACGTCCAGAGACAGCATTGGCAAAAGCCGCAGGTTTAGAAATTGGCGATCGCGGTGGGATTCGGGTCAATGAGCAGATGCAGACTAGCGATCGCCACATCTGGGCGGTGGGAGATGCTGTTGAGGTGAAAGACTTTGTGACGGGTGAATGGATATTAATTCCCTTAGCGGGGCCTGCAAATCGTCAGGGACGGATTGCGGCAGATGTAATTTGCCATCGCGATAGTACTTTCCGAGGCGTACAAGGAACTTCAGTTTGCGGTGCATTCGGACTGACAATCGCATCTATGGGAGTCAATGAGAAAACCCTGAAACGATTAGGCTGGGAATACGAAAAGGTTTATCTCCATCCAATCCACCATGCTGGATATTATCCCAACGCGAAACCGATTGATTTAAAACTTCTATTTTCAAAGCAGGATGGGCGGATTTTGGGAGCGCAGGCGGTAGGAGAAGAAGGTGTAGAAAAACGCATTGATGCGATCGCGATCGCCATGCAAATGGGTGGAACCGTATTCGATCTTGAAGAAGCGGAATTATGCTATGCGCCCCAGTATGGTTCGGCAAAAGATCCTGTAAATATGGCAGGGATGATTGCGGCAAATTTCCTTAGAGATGATGCTCCCTTAGTTCATTGGGAACAACTCTCGGATCTTGATGGGAGATTACTCCTTGATGTTCGCGGTGTTGATGAGTTTGAGGCAGGGCATAGCCTCGGAGCCGTGAATATTCCGTTACCGCAGTTGCGCGATCGCTTAAATGAGCTAAATCCAGAGCAGGAGATTTGGGTTTATTGTCAGGTCGGACAGAGAGCCTATTACGCCACGCGGATTCTGCGTTTAAATGGATTTAAGACTTATAACTTGAGTGGTGGTTTTAAAACTTCTCAAGCATTTTCATAAACTTCTGAAAAGGGTGGAAATAATTTGAGGGTCTGGGCGATCGCTTAGAAATCACGACTCATGGTAATAGTGATTTCTTGGAATTTACATTTTGGGCACTGGTCAGTTAAAGCGTGATCGACGAATTTCGTCCTTTTTATCGTCATTAAATGGTCGTTTCAGCACCAATCCCTAATTAACTGACCAATGCCATAAATGTCCTATGACATTTTTTGAGATAATACATTTTCTAGGTAGATAGAAAAAGCATTTAGCATTGACACCTTAATGAATGCTAAATTATTTAGTACGATAATACTTTTTCCTAATGACAAGTAAATCAAATCGCAATCTTACCGATGATATTGAAGCTCTCCTTGCAACAACAGCAAGACAGTTTGCATCAGAAGGTTTAGCACGAGAGGTAGCAATCCTTGCAAATGCTGAGTATGATCTCCAGTGGCAAAAACAGAATTGGGAAGTAGATGTTTATAATCTGTATCTACAAATTCCTAGCTGGCTTCACTCACAAATCTCTAATAAAATTAGTGAATATGAAAATAGAATTCTTAACAAAGCAAGTGATCTTCTCAAGCCTTATCCAACAGATGAATTAGGTTGGGTTAGTATTAGTCCTCTTTTAAGGGCTGATGAGGGATGGCGTGAGAAAGCGAATAATTGGATAACTGGTAAAGGCGTAAATAATCAAGGTCGCGTTAGGTCTAATAACATACCATCAAAAAATGAGGATGGACTTCTTTTTCGTTCTCAAAATGAAGTGCTTTTTTACAAAGCACTCAAAGCACTCGGAATATCTTTCGCCTCACTACCAGTTTTTATTAGGGGCGGGCAATCATACAAGAGAATTGAACCAGATTTCGTTATTATCAGTAATGGCATTATGCTGGTTGTAGAGATAGATGGTGATACCGTACATCAAGAAACACCAGCAGAAGCACATGATAGAACAACTATGCTTGCTCATGAAGGTGTACAAATTGAAAGGATTCGGGCATCGGAGTGCCAAACCCAAGAGCAGGCTCATATCTGTGCAAAAAAAATATTACAAATTATTAATAAGATTAAATCTTCAAGATAAGCGACAGAAAAATCATATTTGAGAACAGTGGATGATCAAACCCTTTAACAGATAGATTGTTGAAGCTATCGCCTAAAAATCACGACTCATGGTAACAGCGATCGGCTTTATGGAGATGAATGTTGAGGCGATCTCCTTTCTCAAAGTTTTCCATTATTAGTCTTCATCTTCTTCGGACTCAAATCCCAACCATACTAGTAAAACATCTTCTAAGTCTTCCATTTGCTCTGATGTTAGCTCTCCCAGTTTGCGTAAAAGTTTGGCATGAGGGATTGTGATGAGATTTTGTACGTCAAAAGCGCCTTCTCGTAAAAATTTAGCTTTCACTTTTACTTCAAATCTGGAATCGCGCAAACTTGTTGTATGTGGAACTAGGGTTACTAATGCTCGATCCCTATCTAGCGCTGGGATGCTAACAACTAAACATGGTCTGACTTTGGCGACATAGCCAAGATCGACTAGCCAAACTTCTCCACGATGGGGACTATTCATAAGCTAGTTCTTCTTCATCTAGTGTTAGGAAGATATCCTCGGCATTGAGCGTTAATACTTCGTCAGATAATGGTTCAAAGTCTAAATAAACTGTACGCCTCAGAATTTCTGACAATAAGTCTAGTCTTTCTGAGTACGTTAGGTTGTCAAAGGTGTTTAGAAGCTCTTGTACTACAGCAGTCATAGCTTTATTCCTTAAGTTATATTTTATAGATTAACATGATCGCCACTTTACAAAAATCAAACAGCGATCGCACTACAGCAAAACATACAATTGATCGGTGATCGCCTAGAAATTACGACTCATAGTAATAGCGATCGCCACAGTCGTATTCCCCGCCATCATCTCCTATTTCCTAAAGGTTCAAGTAATATGATATAGAATTTATTTAGTGCTACCGCCTATAGCTATGACTATTAAAGAACAAATTATTCAAGAACTTGACCGCATCCCTGAGTCTTATTTGGAGCAAGTGCTTAGTTTTTTGTATTCTTTAGAACTTCCACTGACTCATGATGTTGAGCAGTTAAGCAAGGCGGAAGCAATTATCCAAAACGGATTAAATACGGCGCTATCCAAGCCAAAGCGATCGTCATCGGAAATCTGGGCAGAATTTGCATCTATTCGCAATAGAATTTCTGAAAGTGTTGCAACAACCGAGCAGAATTTGTAAACAAGATGTTAAAAGTTGTTATTGACACTTCAGTATTTGTTTCTGCACTACTATCTAAATCTCAAGTAAGCTCACCGTATCTAGTTTTACAAGCTTGGCAGCAAGGCAAGTTTACTCTGGTTATGGCTCCCCAGCTACTTCAAGAACTCGTATTGAAACTATTACAGCTTGGAGTGCCTGAAGCAACTATTGAAGAATTAGTCAGCGTGATTGGTGAAATTGCTCTGCATATCTCTGGTGCTTATGAAGCTACTAGATTAGACAAAATCGACCCAGATGACAATAAATTTTTGGCGGCTGTTTTTGAAACAAAAGCTGATTACCTTATTTCTTTGGACAATCATTTACTCTCTATTAAGTACTATCATGGCACTCAAATATTAATTCCTCGTCTATTTTTAGACGCAATAGCGATCGCCTAGAAATCACGACTCATGGTAATAGAGATCGCCTTTAGAAGATAGATTGTTAGTGCGATCGCCACAGAATAGCCGTATTTTCTTGGGTTATTATGTTCGTGGGATTATTCCTTTTTAAGGGCAGAGTGCTACAAATATAATCACTGTCGTACTTGCAGCACATAGAACGTATATCCATAAAAGTCGCTAAATCTCTCAAATAGGTTCATCTCCTCTTCAATTTCATCGATAACTAATTGCATGACAGGTGAAATTTCCACCTGACGCATCCGTTCGCGCAGTGGTTCGTAATAATTTTTCCACCAAGCCCGACTTGGCAGCCGATGCGTAGAAATCACCTTAAATCCAGAACGATGCGCCCGATAGCTATTTTCAGCCTCATTAGCAATCATCGGATAGGCATTTTGCCAATACAAAGCCGCAGGTTCTGGCACATGATCGGCAAACCAACTCATTTCCGATATAACCGCAATGCCAGTGTTTGTGAGCAGCGATCGCCAGATTGTCAGAACTTGCTCAAACCCAAGATTATAAGCAGCCCCTTCAGACCAAAGTAAATCAATCGAACCATCTGCCCAATCAAGCTTTGCCATGTCACCATGAATTGGTTTGATCAGATGCTCCAGTTCACATTGTTTCGCACGAATCTTGAGTTCATCAATAAAAACTAATGCAAAATCTACCGCCATAACAGGGCTTTGATAATATTGTGCAAGTAGCAACGCACCAGCACCACTCCCGCATCCCAGATCGGCTATCTGCGGATGGGGAGGTAAAGTAGAGAGGTTGCTCAAAATATTGAGTGAGAAGGCATTGTCGCCAGGTCCTTTCCGTTCAATCCCTCGATGTAAATCAATCAAAGCGTCAATGTACTCGGTTTGAGGATCTACACCCATTTAGTCTTTCCATTCTGATTTAGATTTTATTCTCTTGGCTGTAACTATTTTAATCCCACCATAAAAATAATTCTTTGGTCGAGATAAGTGATCGCTTCAAAATTTCCAAACCATAGTTTTCATCGTCAAAGTCAATTCCTGCAATCAATTCCTGCAATTCTGCTGAAATCTCTTGCTGAGATTCTTGGAGCATATTGATCATGTCATCGGTACAGCCAAACCCTTGATCAATTGTATCAGGACAAAATTCGTAAATATCTAGGGCAAGATCGGTTAGATCATCAGGTAAGTTGCTAAAGGTCACTATTAATTGATCAGAATCCACTTCAGATAGTTCTATACCATATTGGGCATCCCAAACCTGAAGCTTCTGGATGATATCCGCAGTATCAAGATCATAGTTACAGCCATTTGTTCCCTTATCTAGAAGTCTTTGATACTTGTCCATAATTTTTGCTGATTCAAACATGTAATGCAACGGATTCAGGAATCATATAACAGTTTTTAACAGGTGCGATAGTCAAAAGATTTTTCGACCTGTGACTTGTCAGATCAACTATAGATTCCAATTGTACCCATAAAGCAAGAAGATACAATAGAAGCGATCGCCAAGATTGAGAATGAAGCATAATTAAAAATAAGATTTTATATATTCTCCAAATATTTTTATTCCCAACAGCTTTTTGAGGATTAGCAATGTTACGTAATTACTTTTTGTTGGGCGCGATCGCCTTACCGCTATGTTTTTCATTAGCTCAAGCAGCGATCGCTGATCCTGTTAGCCAATTGCTAGAAACTAGAGCTTGTCCAGAATGTGAGTTAAGTAATGCTAATCTCTCGGAGGCTAAACTTAATGGCGCAAATCTGAGCTTAGCTAAAATGCGCGCCGCCGATTTGCGTAAGGCAAACTTAATTGGTGCAAATCTGATCGGCGCTTATTTAAAGGATGCCAATTTTCAGGACGCAAATCTGCGTTGGGCTAACTTCACTAATGCAGACCTAGAGAATGTGGATTTTCGAGGTGCAGACTTGCGGGGAGCCAAGTTTAATGCGGCTTTATTAAAGGATATTAATGCTCAAAAAAGTATTTTTTGTCGCACGATTATGTCTGACGGTAAGCTGAATAATCGCGATTGTCGTTTGTCGGGTGATTAACGTAGGCGCATAATCTCATTCACCCAGCGCAGGCGTTCGGCATGGGTGAGGTTGAGAATATCCTCCCTTGACCAATGGAAGTAAAAAGCAATAAAGGCTACCTCCTCGTATAACCGTTCCGAGGGGTAGCCTATAACTCCCCCACTGTATTTAAGTTCTGCTGTTGCAAACTTCCAAATAGATCTTGTAAATAGAGAAAGTCTGGCAAAAATAGTTGCTCTAGTTGTTGGGCGGTGACTCTATTTAAATTACCCAATTTAGCGATCGCTTGAACCAACAATAAAAAGACAAGATCAGTATCGGGATTCCGTCTAGACAGATCCTGCACAATCATCTCATCTTGAGCGGTCAACAGTTTCATCTTGCCCTGATTGTGTACTTCTCCATTGGCATCAATTAATCCTTTGGGCAACGTAAAATCAAATTCTTCAACGATCATAATTAATTAATTTCAGTAGTTTTTTCTTTTCCCCTCTCCTTTTCAAGGAGAGGGGTTAGGGGTTAGGTTCTAGTTCTTCTCTGTAAGGAGATAGGTGAAGTATGATTTTATTTTTGGCTTGGCGGAACCTCCGATGGTGTGAGTGTGCCGCCAGATCGCTGATTTGGAGATGTATTTGGAATTAATGGAGAGTCAATCTCAGGAACATCGGGAGGTAAAGCGATCGGTGGAGTTTCTTCAGGTTTAGGGGCAGGTGGTGGCGCGATCGTTTGGATAATGAAGGAGCGCATAATCATCTGTCCATCAGGATTGGTAACTCTTAAGATATAGGTTACTTCTGCGGACTTGGGACTTAATGGCAAAGCTAACTGTCCGACAGCAGCGACATTTCCGGGGGCAGGAAGTAGATCGATTTTTGCCGATGCCGAAGCTTCGACTTTCCAAGAGAGCGTGAGAATAGTGGGAATATCGGGATTGAGATTGAAGGAATATTGCGGTAAGGCATCTTGTCCATTTACTTTCAGTTCGAGAATCTTGGCGGGATATGGCGCGATTTTGGTAATCTCAGTTTTTTTAGTGACAGGAACTGCTTTGGGATCAACAGGTGGCTTGCTTGGAACGATCGCTAACTCAAAAATGTAATTACTTGAAGCCTTGGCTTCGGTTGGCACATTTTTGCAAATCATTTGATCATTGGAAATAGTGCAGTAAGGACGTAGCGATCGCGGTAAGCCCTCAGTGAGTACAAACCGCAATGGTGGACTCTTGATTTCACCTTCAGGCGATCGCCCTACGAGGGTTAACTCCCTAACTTGGCTGGTGTTAGATATGCTCCAGTTGAGTCGGACTTCGTTATCAAGATCGGGCTTAGGTCTGACTATTCTTGGTTTGGCTGCGCCTTGAGAAATGCCAATCGCCGTATAGAATACCTGTTTGTCTAAAGCGATCGTGATCGAACTTGGCTCGGTGAAATTAGGAGTTGCTGCAACATTTTCAGGTTTAGGAGCGGTTGGTGCAGGAACCGCAGGTACACTTCCCAATGGCGCAGTTTGGACAGGGGCAGGGACAATGGTGGGTAGAACTGGTTTGGATTCTGTATAGAGAGGTTTCGTTGAGGCAAATTCCAAAATCTCAGCCTGTGGAACTGGCTCTACTAAAATCTTAGTGGTTTTAACCAGTGGAATAGTTCTAGTTTTCGGATTTTTCGATGATAGATTCATCTGAAAAATATACTGACTAGGCTTACGCGCATCAGTTGGCACGTTTTGACATAATAACTCGCGATCAATTACACAATATTCTTTTAATTCTGGGGGAATTCCTTTACTAAAGTTATAAACTACAGGCTGACTGAGGAGTTTCTCATCGGTGGACAGTCCCTCCACCCTAATTTCACGTAACAACTCAGGATAAGTGATCCGCCAACGTAGGCGAATCGCTTCATTAGATGCTTCTTGATAGGTGGATGCCTCGGATGTGAACTCAACCGCTTGCGGCACATCGGGTGGTCGAAAGAAGAACCACCAAATCAAAAAGATAATTACTCCAATTAGCCCCAAAATCCCAATGATCAGTAAAACAAAATGCCACCAAGGACGGGCTGGCAATAATAAACTACCGAGATAGCGATCATTGGGCAGTAGTGCGCCTTGTTTATCTTCAACTTCGATAATGAAGTTTAGATAGCGATCGCTTAAAAAACGGGGCTTACATTTTTTCGTCGTTTCAATTTCAAGGTTGATCCTTGCAGTGCCATAGGGAGCGATTTTAATTTCTTCATGGGTCAAGGTATAGAGCAGCAATCCATCTTGTTCAGGGCTAATCGTTCTCAGGATTAATTCACGAGCGATGTTGCCATTACTTTTAAAACGCATTTCATAAAGAGAAGGCTGATTGATAACCCTCGTCAGCAAAGTCAGTAGTTGAATATCTAGTTGATAGGTTGGCAGAATCTCAAAATAAGCAATATCTAATAACGTTAAGTCGGGATTGTTATCCGAATGAACGCGAATTGTCGGCGCATAAATCCCAGCCCACACATCCAAGGGAGGCTTGAAAATTATCGTGACTTGTCCTTGGGTATCAGGATTGAGAGGTAAACCTTCGGCGGCTTCGACCACACCTACGAGCGCTAAGCCTTCAGGATAGTAAATTGAAACCCATTTCGGATCGAGGTCGGGAACTGTAACCCGAAAGCGATCAACTCGTTCGGAACGATTGGAAATGGAAATGAGAACTTGCCAGATTTCACCCGATCGCAAGGGATGGGGATTGTCAGAGGAGGTGCGCGGCAGGGTGACAAAGGTAGGATCGTTGACTCTAACTACTTCTTGGATTGAAGGGAGAACAATGACCTTACCCTTGTACTGGATTGGGGTATGTTCTGGATAATGCTGAGGTGCATCAATAATTAAGGTGTAGTTATAATCATCGGGAAAGGTCGTCGGTGGTACTTGAATCAGGAATACCACCTCACAGCTTTGCCCCACACTCAGCGCCAAGCTCTCCGACGGAAAAGCACACCAAGGATAAATGGAGCTAGAGTCTTGATCAAGCGCCACACTGATTACAGCACTGCGATCGCCTTGATTAGTGACTGTGACGCATAGCTCAAAACTTTCGCCAGTAGTAATTGATACTGTCCCTGATGGGTTGAGGATAATCGATAACGGTCGGATAGCCGATGAGACCGACGACATTGCTTCTAAGGTTTCGTTACTTTGTTGACGACGAAAATCAATTTCGTAGTAGGTAATACCCTGCATCTGGCGGGCTTCAACAAAGCCTTGGCTAATTAAGTCTGTAACCTCAGTACGTGTCTCTTCTAGTTCAGCTTCAATATAAGCCGCGATCGCCTCCAACGTGGACTGGCGTTGGCGCATAATCCAATTAATAATTTGCTGTTGCCGCGTGGATAGGGTCAGTATATCCATCATATCCATTCCTGCATTTTGCTCGGTGTCGCTGTTATCGGCATTTGAGGCAAATATGGTTGGTTCACTCCTCATATCTTGTGCAGGATCTTTATATGAATAGGACGAAGGTTATACTAAGAATACAACCCAATGCATTCTGAAAAGTTTAAGTAATGACAAATTGTCAAATTAATCGGCAATTCTAATTATGAAACCAATTTTAGGGTTTTCAGCACCCTAGACGCTAAAAACCCTAAAATTGGTTTTGATGCAAGTCAGCCGAAGACTAACTTGCATCAAAACCAATTTTTATAATGAGAATTGCTGCAAATTGATAGGGGTGTTAGGCAGAAATGATACAACCATTTACAATTAAACAAGGTCATAATTTGCCATAGGATTATGATACAGAAAATCGTGATTTGCTATCAATCTATCGATACAACAGTCTTTCCCACCCAAGAAACCAATTTTTGAAGGGGTGTCAAAGCCGCGCTATCAAAAATTAGTTTCTTGCAAGCAGTATTATCGTCAAACTGAGTAATGACTACCATGAATGAAGATGAACTTAGACAACGCCTAAATCTGGAAATGGAGACTATGAGTGTCAATAAGCTCACAGAATTGGGAAACCTTGCTGTATCAATGGGCTTAATTGCTGGGCATGGATTTCACGGTGGAAAATATGAAATTTTGCGACAGGGAGAGGCGATTTTGCTAGCAGTTAACGAAGCGGAAACCTATCTGGAGCAAATCATCAAAACGGTAACTGAAGAAGCATGATCGTATCTTCAAATATATCAACCATCTCCGCCGATTGGCTAAAGCACAGCCAACGCGATCTGTTTTCGGCGATCGCCAAAATTCGCTTAACCTTAGAGCAAAAAATTGCATTAGCAAAAGGTGAGATTTTAGAAGATTCAGTTACATCTAATCCCCAAAGCCCTCAATTTGATAGTCATCTGCAACGACTATGTGAAAATTTTAGTCTTTCAGAGTTTGAAAGAGATGTGCTGCTGCTATGTGCAGGTATGGAATTTGATCCAAACTGGGGATTGCTTTGTGGCGAAGTTGTCAATGACTCAAAGCAATCCTATCCCACCTTTAGTCTGGCGATGTCCCTACTAGATCATGCCGACTGGTCAGCCCTCTCCCCCGCCGCAAATTTACGTCGATGGCATTTAGTAGAGATTGGGGCAGGGAACGCGCTCACATCTAGTCCCTTGCGAATTAATGAACGGATTTTGCATTATTTAATGGGAGATCAGCATCTTGATGAACGCTTACTCAAACTGTTAGAACCTGTAATTGCTAATTCTGTCCAGATTGAATCCCATCAACAAATCATGAAACAGGCGATCGCCACTTGGCTAAAGGCCTCGGAGGTAGATGGGGCAGAGATCTTACCAGTTTTGCAACTATGTGGCGAAGATGTGGCTAGCAAAATCGCGATCGCTACTGATGTTTGTCTAGATTTGGGATTAAACCTTTATAAAATACCTGCTAGCTTACTGCCCCATGATTTAAGTAATCTTCAACTCATTGCTCAGCTATGCGATCGCGAATATACGCTGAATGATATGGCTCTATTATTAGACTGCGATCGCGATGAAGCCCCTAATCAAAATCAAGATATGGCGATCGGCTATCTGATCGAGATTCTGCAATGTCCGATGATCATTAGTAGTCAAACCCGTCGTCGCCAACACCAACGGACAATCATTACCTTTGACGTGCAATCGCCTTCCATCAATGAGCAGCAAACACTGTGGGAAGAATCTCTCCGTGATCTAGATAGCGATACCAAAGATTCGCTCAATGGTTACATTCATGAACTCGTCTCTTATTTCAATCTCTCACCCACACATATTTACAACGCTTCTCTCAAAGCCAAAAGCTCACACCAACTGCAATCTAACCATACCTTCCATCAAACCCTCTGGAATGCCTGCCGCGCTCAATCCCGTCCCCGCCTTGATGAACTTGCTCAAAGTGTGGAAACAACCGCGACTTGGGAAGATCTGATTTTGCCATCTAAGGAAAAATTTGTGCTGCGTGACATTGCAGCGCATGTGCGCCAACGCTTAACTGTCTACGAAAAATGGGGATTTGCAGGTAGAAGTCGGCGCGGATTGGGGATTAGCGCTCTGTTTGCTGGTACAAGTGGCACTGGGAAAACCATGGCGGCGGAAGTATTAGGCAATGAGTTACAGCTTGATGTCTATCGCATTGATCTCAGTTCGGTAATTGACAAATATATTGGTGAAACCGAGAAAAATCTCAAACGTATTTTTGATGCTGCGGAAGGTGGCGGCGTGATTCTGCTCTTTGATGAAGCGGATGCTCTCTTTGGCAAGCGCACTGAAGTTAAAGACAGTCACGATCGCCATGCCAATGTCGGGGTTAGCTATCTGTTACAAAGAATGGAGGCTTATCGCGGTTTAGCCGTACTCACCACTAATCTAAAAAATTCCCTCGATCAAGCTTTTTTAAGACGCTTACGCTTTGTCATTCAGTTTCCCTTTCCCGATGCGGAACAACGCACTGAAATTTGGCGTAGAGCTTTCCCTGAGAAAACACCGACGCAGGATCTGGACTATCTCAAACTTGGTAAACTCAGTGTTGCGGGTGGTAATATTCGCAATATTGCCCTTAACTCAGCTTTTATTGCGGCGGATCACAATGAAGCTGTACAGATGAAACATATCTTGCAAGCTGCCAAAATTGAGTATATTAAACTCGAAAAGCCAATGATGGATGCGGAGATAAAAGGATGGGTATAGTCAAAAAGGCGATCGCTATTTCTGCTCTCTTCGTCATCACGACAGCGACATCAGTATTTGCTGCTAATCAAAGTCATGTTGAGCAACTGATCAAAACTAAAGAATGTTCAGAATGTGACCTGCCCGATGCCAGACTCGCAGGAGCCGACTTGATTAATGCCAATATTCGGGATGCCGATCTTCGCAAAGCCGATATGCGTGGGGCGAAGTTAGATGGCGCAAAGTTTATGCGCGCAAATATGCTGGGGGCAGATCTGCGGTTTGCGCTGTTGTCGGGAGCCGATTTTTTAAATGCTAATTTGCTTGAAGCTAAACTCGAAGGCGCAAATCTATTTAGAGCAAATTTCAAATATGCCAATCTCGAACGCGCTATTCTCAATCAAGCTTCTCTAAAAAATGCGGATTTACAATTTGCGAAACTAATTAGCGCCAAAATCGATGGTGCTAATTTTGAAAACGCTAATTTGGGACTAGCTGATTTGGAAAAAGCCGATCTTACTAATTCTCGGCTCAAACGCGCCAATCTTCGCCGCGCCAATTTTAGTGAAGTGAATCTGACCAGAGCAAATCTGGAAGGAACTAGTTTACAAGGAACAACTTTTGCGGGAGCAAATTTATTCCATACCGATCTGCGATCGAGCAAAATCGATAGTGATACGTTTTTTGATCCAAAATGGTTTCTCGTATGGAAAATTGTCAATCAGCGCGTTGATGGTCAAACTCTAGTAGCAGCGGATTTGTCGGGTGGGAATTTTGAGAAAGCGAACCTTGCAGGGGTTAATTTAGAAGATGCGAACTTCACCCAAGCCTATCTATTTATCACGAATCTCAGACGCAGTAATCTAGTGCGGGTCAAGTTTAATGATGCCAATCTCCGCTATGCCGATTTAACCAAGGCAAATCTCACGGAAGCAGACTTTAAAGGAGCGCAACTTTCCGATACAAAGCTAGAGGGAGCTAATCTCCGCCTTGCCAATTTACGGGAAAGCATCATCAATGAGGAGACAATTCTCGATCGCAAGTGGCGTGTAGTTTGGGAAATCGTCAATCGTGGTGGTGAAGATCGTAATCTCAGGGGCTTCGATCTATCGGGTGCGAATTTACGTTTAGCAAGGTTACGAGGAGCGCAGTTAGTGGATGCCGATCTCAATCAATCAGACTTACGTGGTGCAGATTTTGTGGGCGCAAATTTACAACGGACAAATCTATCGGGAGCAAATCTCACAGGAGCAAATCTGCGGGGTGCGGTGTTGCTAGGTGCAAATTTTTGCGGCGCGACGATGCCCGATGGCACGGTAGGAAAATGTAAGTAGAGGATCTAGATAATTCTTAAATACCGATCAATCGATCATTAAAGCCCTGCCCGATAAGAAGGAATTAAAAAGTTTTATCGCGAATACGATAGGCGATCGCGATCCATTCGTTCATGTGAATGCGATCGCATAGTTCAAACCCTGCTTCAATCATGGCTTGAGTTACATCTTCGGCGCGATCGCTGGTATAGCCTGCGGTGATTAAGGTTCCTGAATGTGTAGAAGTATTGCGTAGAGCCTTGTAAAATTCGGCGGCAAGGGAAATGTGAACTCGCGCAAAAATATTCGCAACAATCAGCTCGAATTGTCCATTAGCCTGAATTTCAGGAACAGACTCAATGCTATCACCACCCATCCAATGCCCTAGCTGGCTAGCACTGCCGAGGCTAGCGCATGTGACTGTAACCTTTTGCGAGACTTGATTGCGTTCTACTGCGTCCTGAGTGGCGGCTACGGCGATACGATCATTATCAATTGCTAAAACCGTTGCACCAAGCTTTGCTAGAGCTACACTAAGAATTCCTGAACCTGAGCCAAGATCGAGAGCTTCAATAGATGGCTGAGTATGGTTTGCTATTAGGCGTTCTATTAGTTGCAAACTAAGAATGGTAGCGGGATGAAGTCCACTCCCAAAGGCGAGACTATTTTGAAGGCGGAGAATAATCTCTTGGGAATTACTAGTTTGATAGTCAGCGTCAGCAGATAGAACCACAAAGCGATCGCCTATACGCCTAATTAAATAATTTTCAGGATTCCGTTCTATTTGAGGAGGCTTTTGATCAACGATGAAGGTTTGCAATTCACTAGTCATGCCTGTGCGATGGAGTGGCTTGAGTAGGTCAGCGATCGACTCTATGCGTTGATGGATTTGAGCATCCTCAAGTAGGTACATTTGGATCGTGAATGTCCATTGAGGATGGCGATCGCGATATTCGCTGATGTGCATATCTTCAGCAGCGATCGCTTTGGCGAGTAAGGTACATATCCAATCAACGGCTTCGTTGGTGGTATCGAGGTTCAATTCTATCCATGACATAATTATGCTCCTAAAGAAGAGGGTTTAGCATTTGCAATTAAGATTTCTGCGGAGAGTTTGAAAATTGTGTCGCAAATGCTAAACCCCTACGATTACAGATGAGATATATGTGGTAGGGGCAAAGCCTTCCCGCAGCAATTTTCCAATTTTCAGATCGGTTCAATTTGGGAATGCTTTGCCCTCTTTTATTATTGTGGTTGATGACAGGTAATACAGTGGAATGCACCACCACCTAAGAGAATATGCTTTGCTGAAAGCCCGATCGCTTTGCGGTTGGGAAATTGCTTGGCGATTTCCTGCACTGCTGACGCATCATTCTGTGCGCCATAGGTGGGAATAATCACGCTGTCATTGGAGATATAGAAGTTAAGATAACTGGCGGGCATGATTTCGCCTTCGTCATCGAGAACGAGACTTGGTGAAGGGATTTTAACTACATTTAATTTATGCCCTTGAGCGTCGGTCATCGCTTCTAATTGAGCAGCAATATTGTTGAGAACTTGATAATTAGGATCGTCCTCAGAGGTTGGTTGCATACACATGACAGTATGGGGAGCAATAAAACGTGCGATCGTGTCGATATGCCCGTCGGTATGGTCATTGAGAAGCCCTTCTTCAATCCACAGTACCTTTTCTACGCCCAAAGCATTTTTTAATCCCAATTCGATCGCCTGTTGATCCATCTGCGGATTACGGTTGGGATTGAGTAGACATTGCTTAGTGGTGAGACAGGTTCCTGCTCCGTCAACTTCGATCGCGCCGCCTTCGAGTACCCAGTCAAATTCAAATTTAGGTATGTCAAGGGTTGCGAGGATATTCGCAGCTACGCGATCGTCATGTTCTAGCAGATATTTGCCACCCCAACCATTCCATTGAAAACGCAAAGCCCCCAGTTTTCCATCTGTATTTTTGACATAGATTGGTGTGATATCGCGCATCCAGATGTCGCCAAAGGGAATCTGATGAAAGCGCACGGGTAAATCCCCGAGCAGTTCTTTGGCTAGAGCCGCAGTTTCTTCGAGTACTAGGATTTCTAGCTTTTCGGATGTGGCGATCACTTTGGCAAGGGCGACAAATTCGGCTTGGACGATATCGAGATATTCTAACCACAGGTCGCGATGGCTGGGGAAGGCTAGCCAACAGGCGGTGTGGGGTTGCCATTCGGCTGGCTGTGAGTAGCCCAAGGTTTTGGGGTGATCCATGACGGTTGCGGTGTAGTTAATAATCCATCGGAAATCCTACCTTTATTTTGGGCGATCGCGCTATCGACAAGGATACTTGCCTTAAAAAAATTAGAAAACGGGACGCAAAAGCATTATCCTAAAAATAGTGGGTGTGGTGGTTTAATTTTAGGTTTGATTTTTTGCTTTTAAAATATATAGTTCAGGTTTGCAGCCTAATAAATAAAAATGAGTACAGTTAATAACGAGATACGTCTGCTCCTAAATTTGTGGGGTTTGGGGAATGGTCAGGGGCTAGTCAAGAGGAGTGAGCTTTTGCGTCCTTATAAGGGTAAGGAGAAGAAGGCGGTGTATGAAGTTAGTTTGAATGATCTGGCTGAGCGTGGGGCGATCGCTTTGACGATGGATAAGAAAGTGCCGAAGTTGTCGCTGACGGATGCGGGTTTGCAACAGTTGGCGACGGGTTTGCTGTCGGCGGATTTTGGGTTTGAGGGGCAGTTGGTTGGCAGTCGGTTGGCGAATGCGGCTTTGAGATGGTTTAGGCAATATCAAGGTGTGGCGGTAAATGCTGAGGCGATCGCCCCTAAAATCTCTACAGATGAATGAATTTAAGTCTGTGGACGTTTAAGATTGACTAACTAGAAAAGCGATCGCTCCTAGCTGATTCTTTACAGATTTGTGAGTAGGGCGTTCGCCTCTTTATAATCTAGGTGAAATAATTTCTGTGAAGGTAAAGCGCGATCGCAAGCAAGTAAAATAAAGAGATTAGTTATTCTAGGTTTATGGTTATGACCTTCACCGAGTTATTGCCAAATCTCCAAAGACTAAACCCTTCTGATAAGCTTAGGGCTATTCAGTTTTTGGCGACTGAATTATCAAAAATAGAAAATTTTGCTACCAATGATATGGAGTCTCAATCTTGGTTAGAGGCAGATTTGGTTAGTGATTTGCCTGAGTATGACTGGGGTGAAGGGGGTATACCAAATCTGAAACCTGTGGAATATGTTTCTGGTATTGGTTTAGTGGTCAAGGCAGGATAGATAGTTTGAATAACCAACTTCTCAAATGTGGTGATGTTGTTTTTGTTAACTTGCCGTCTCATAATCCTAAAGGACATGAACAGGAAGGAAAAAGACCTGCTGTAGTTGTTGGTGTACCTTTGGGAGATGTACGTTATCCTGTGGTAGTTGTAGTTCCATTGACTACTCAGTTTGGTGTCTGGGTCAAGAAAAATTCTGTACTGTATCCAATTATTCAAGCTGGAACTGCGGGGCTACCTCAGAAATCAGTGGCTCTGTGCGATCAACTAAGGGCGGTAGATATCCAGAGGGTGATTGGCTATTTGGGCAGCTTAAGTCTTAATGAATATTTGCCGATTATTGACGGTGTAAAGCAAGTTTTAGATCTGTAAAGTTTAAATGTCTTTAACCCTTAGAAAATTTAGAAAAAAGGCATAAAAGTATTATCCTAAAAACAGTGGATGTGATATTTTTTAGGTTTGATATTACTCTAACTTCTGCAAATTTCTGGATAATAGTCCTCAAAGGCTATCAAGGTTAAATTTATAGGAACTAATTTATCTAAATCTGCTGGCTGATATACATAAAGGTTAGTTTAGGCAACAAAAATGCTCAACAGTTATTTATTCTACGAGGTTTAAATGGTAAAGTTTCGCACATCTACATCTGAAGAATCAAAACCAGATTCAATAGCAATAATGTTCATGGATCTAGCTCGTGATCCATCTGTAAAATATTTATATGCTCATCAAGACAGAGTACTGGAAGGATATTATCAATATCATCTTCAAAGTAGAGATTTAGCAATTGAGTTACCAACAGGGACAGGAAAAACTCTGATTGGGCTTCTTATTGCTGAGTATCGTCGTAGAGTAATGAAAGAGAGAATTGTTTTTTTATGCCCAACGAAACAGCTTTGCTTTCAAGTTAATGAACAGGCTCGTCGCTATGGTATAGAACCCATTTGGTATCTTACTCCCTTCCCGCTGTAAGGCATGGTAAAATATGAAATAAAAAGACAGTAAAAAAATGAACCAAAACGAAGCGCTTCTGAACAAGCCGTTAGATCACGAAGATTGGCAGAAGCAGTTCAATCGACATCAACAAGAGTACCTAAGGCATCGATTGGAAGCAATCA
>NZ_NDHW01000165.1 GCF_002251945.1 Pseudanabaena sp. SR411 | reverse complement strand
CCTGTTGACGAAATTCCTGTAGTTTGTCAATAATCATGGCTGTAGATATGTCTTTCTTTTTTATCTACTTTAGGCAGTTTGTATCTCTTTTACTCTGCCTTTCTTACCTTTTTTAGTCTAAACTCCAGTTGCTATACATACATCAACATTAGCAAAGTGAGCTAATTACCAACCTTGATAGTAAATTTCTTCACTATCTTTCTGGGGTAGTAAGTTTGTATTGGATTGTGATGGGTGGTAAGTATATAAACTGTCTTGATGTTTTTGGATCAGAATATCTCTATCATTCTCATGGAGAATATCGTTCATTCTAGTTACTTTACGAAGACTCAATGCCGACATTCCTGTACTAATTGTCAGAGCAGAGAAGACTGGACGAACCCAATCTATTTTGATCACACCCGCACCAAGATAGATCCCGATTATATAAATGCTAATGCTTGAAATCACATTTATCCACACGGCAGAGCTAATTCGTAAACTTGCTTCATAGTTGAGATTTTTGTAGAGAAGATTAGACATAGTTTCCCTCGATAATTCCAAATACTGCACCGAAAGCTATACACAACCAAAGATAAATAACACCATGTTTTAGTTGAGGCTGAGTTGCGATCGCTCGCATACAATAAATCCAAAGAAAGACAAGTACAGAAAGTATCAATAGTCCCAGAACTAATACATGAAGGTAATTGTTAGTGTTTTTCGATAAAATCAGTAGGACTGAAATGCTCAGAGTAGCTGTTGCCATGCGGACGATGGTAAAGGCAATAAATTCAGGCAAAGGTGGAATTTCTAAATGTCTTCTCATTAATCGATCAATCTGAGAGGAATGATGATTTCGATCTCTGGGAACTTGTACTGATTCGATGCGATCGCCTAAAATGCCGTTTGACAACTTGATGTTTAATCGATGATCATCATATTCTGAGTAGTTGCTCTTGTTATTAACTTTCATCATTGCCTCCAGAGTAAATTTTAAAACCAAAAAACTCTATCAAATACTATTTTCAGGGTTTGAAGGATGGCTAAAGGCTCATGCACTAAAAGTTTGTGAAAGCAACAATTTTGACTACTTACCTTGACTATACGATTGAGAAATTTAAGGTAGCTAGTACAATGCAATAAGCGTTGTTATCAAATCCTACTAGATATCTTAGCTCACAACATTAAAACTGTAAATACTGTACATAAATGTAGTTATTGTTTGTGCATGCCTGAACCTCGTACACAGAAATATGGGCAGTCAATGCTCAAAATAGAATGTTCCCAGTTGAAAATTGTGTAAATTTAGAATAAAGACAAAGAAAATGCCTGAACAAAATGTACATGTTTCTAGGACTCAAAAAAATAGAAAATTAGGGTTGGAAGAAAATCAAGATAATTTGAGTGGCTCAAGAACTAACCAAGAAGAACGAGACAGAAGTGTATACAGATATTTGCTGACCTGTTTAACAGACTTGTTTTTGATCAAAAATAGTAAAGGGCATGAACAGCCTAACGAAAGTAGTATCGCTAATCAATGGGGGCAGAAGGACAATCGTATTTTTGTGCGTCGGGTTTTACGCTCCGTTATGCCAGAATATTATCCAGAAGAAAGTGCAAATCCAGTTCCAGGGCTCACTCTTGGTAAACTGATCGAGATTCTTAAAAGTATTCAAGAGTATAAATCACAAAAAAGTCTCACTGCTAAAGATCAAAATGATCTGAAGAATAAACCATTAGCTTTAACTAGAGATGAGAAACTTAGAGCAATTCGTAAATTTTCTGAACTATCAATTGATGAACGCGATCAGCTAAAAATTGGTGTCAATCCTAGCGAAGCAATTCTTCAAAAATTATTAGAAGACATTACTCATCCAATCACAGGTTTAGATGCCAACAATATCGCCCGTTTATGCCAACTTACCCTCAATACATATCAAGCCTTACGAACAGCTAATCTGGATTCTCAAGAACTAGAAGGATCTTCACGGCAAAAATTTATTGGGACAATTATTGTTAAACTCCTTAATGAGTATTTTCCTGAATCTTCACAACTAAATACAATCATTCGTGACTTGGTAGACAAAGTTGAACGAGAAATTAATAGAATAGAATTTCAATGTGGTATCAATCAAGTTAAAGCACTGCTTTCTAATGAAGTAGAAATAGAGAAAGATAAATCTAATATATTATCGGCTTCTTTTGTAAAACATCTCACTCAATCCGTAGTTGAAAATGAGATATTAACCGATGAGTTTCCTGTGTACCTCAAGTATATTGAAATAGAAAAAAAACAGCCACTACCTCTATATATCAAGCAAAATGGAGAAGAAACAGGATTGTTGAATCCAAAATTATTGCAATATGAAAAAAACACAAGTCATGGCTTTACAGAAAGTATTGATGGGCTAGAGAAACAATTTGTTTACAAAGCCAAAGTCCATTTCCATGTACGTCCTCCAGAAGACTACAAACCAAGATTTCCCAAACAATTTGCAAAACTAACTGAAAACTCCTATGGCGGCACTCTCAATTTTTATGAAGAAATTACAGGTATTGGTAGTCCAGTTTCAAATATTTCAGGAGTGATAAATAGAGTCTTATTTTGGGATATTCCAATCTTGGGAGATTACATGCCAATCGCCAATGAAGTTCTATGTTACGAGGAAGTAATTGGACAAAGTAGTCATAGTCCTGTTTGGTGTAAAACAGTTGTAAAACTCTGTAAAGAAGAAGATGTTGAGAGATCGATTTATGAGAACAAAAGCTATGAAGAAATCAGTAGCAATCATGATTTAGCCAGTGGCGAGTATTGCGGATTTGACTTATTAGAAGTAGTTGCTAGATCTGCTCTTCTTGCAAGGTTAAAAGCCATAAAACAACTTGGCATTGATGCTAACAAATATTTGACTGAGCTTTGTCATCGCATTGAAGAATTAGACATATTTAGAGATGCAAAAAAACTTTTACACTTTTACCCATTCTCTCTAATGGCAATGGAAGGAAAGATTGAAGAGACTATTTTTGCTAATGGGAAATATCGCACTAAGGATGATCAATTTGATTTTATAGAAACAGAACCGCAGCGTAGTTGGAGTCTCGTTGCCTATGAGGCACATCTAGCGATCGCTGATGCTTATCTTCAAGAAGGTCTATATCGAATTGGTAAAAAATATTTAGATATAATTGAGCCGCATGTAGAAAAGAATTATTTAAGTGATTTAGGAGTTGCTCGATATTGGCTCTGTAAGTTTCGCTATCACTATCTTACTGATCTTGATGATCCTGAAAACATACATTCAGATCGATATCAGGCTATTCAAAAAGCTCTGACAAGCTTAGAAAGGGCTGAATTTCACGTTAAACAAAGATTGTACAAATATTATAAGATTGGCGAATTTTCTCAGAGTAATTTTCATCCTTTCTTTTATATTTTATCTAGAGCAACAGCATTTCATGCCAAGATTTATATGTATACATCCGCCTATACTAACCGTCCTGGCGGAAGGTGGGAAACGCTTTTAGAACCGATTCGTTTATTAGAGAAAGCTCGTATTTACGCCGCGAGAGATGGGAGTGAATCCTATTACGCTTATTGGTCGGCTTATCAAAGTTGGAATTATCTAATTCTTGCTTATTTAGGAGAGTTTGATCACAATTCTCAAATTAGTCGTGAAGAATGTTTAGACTGGGCGAAGAGATTGATTGATCATGCTTTACTTTGTTACTCTTCGATTGGTAAACAGTGTTATCAAGAAATTAAGGATAATGGTGGAAAAGTTACAGATATTTCTCGTCCTGAAATTGATGAATTAAAATATTATGAAAAGTATGGAGACGTTGAAGTACAAGTAACTCCATTAATCAGGGAATTACCGATCAACAACTTTTTCTATGGCGATTCTCGCTATTCTCAAGCCTACAATGCCTCCAGCCATGTTTTAAGTATAGATATGTCTATACTTAAGCAGCCTAGCGCAATATCAAGTGAGACAATTTATCTATTTGGAACTCATTCTACAATCCTGCTATTTGCAATCGGAATGCGTGAATTATGTGTTGATCAAGGTTCTGAAGAACAAATTCAAAGTCAAGTTGAAAAAGCCTTACGGATTTTTACATATTGTTGGGCGATCGCTAAAGATGGTTCAACCAGTAATTGCGAAGAAAATGATCATAAATTTTATTTGGATAGAAACTTTGAGAAAGATAGTTGCGATAGAAGCGGAGATTCTCTAGTTATGGGTTTGTATCCTCATCGGCTGACAGACTTTACGGATTTAGGTAAGATTTTTGCTGCTGTATGTAAAGCAATTCTAATAATATATGGTCAAGCAAATCATTCAAGCACTGTTTCCGAAGAAGCGAGCGAAATTGCTATGAATTGGGACGAAGTGGAACTTCTCCTTAGCAGTCTGCATGATCGTTATAAACCATCTTCTTTTAAATCTAAGCAAGTCCTAGATCAATCTCGATATAATGGACATTTTGATGGTCAATTTAAAAAAGTAAAGCTTTACTTTGCCCAACTAAAACGGAAGAAAAACAGCCAAGCAAGTGATAGTTGTGAAAAGATTATTAGTATTCGTGACAAGTTAGTCAAAGATGTTTTCAAAATCATGCGCGGGGAGAATGATGTTAAAGCTTAAAAAATTCGGTGATCCTAGCTTAGTCCTAGTAAATCTATTAGTGATCAAGAGATCAGTCACTCGATTTTTAAGCTTTGAATTGTCCCAACAAAATTTCTTATAGCTTGGAGATAACTGATGAGTAGCCCCACGATTGTTTGTGTTGACGATGAGTATAGCGTTCTGCTTGAGCTGAGAACTCAATTAAGGCAATGTTTTCCCAACTATGCGATCGCCATTGCTGAAAGTGGGGCTGAAGCAATAACACTGGTGGAAAAATTATTAGCTGATGGGCTAGAAGTCCCTCTGGTGATTGTGGATCAGCTAGTGCCTGACATGAGCGGTGAGCAGGTTTTAATAGAACTTCATGGTCGGCATCCCGAAATCTTAAAAATTATGCTCACCAGTCAAGCAAGCGCTGAGGATGTTAGTAATTTGATTGATCGGGTGAATCTGTATCGTTTCCTGCCGAAGCCTTGGAATGCGATCGATTTACAACTCACTGTTACCGAAGCCCTGCGTCGCTATCAACAAGATCGGCAACTGAGCACCCAAAAACTAGAACTAGAACAAGCCAAGCGTGAACTAGAAAGATTGCATACTAGTTTGGAGCAGCAGATCCAAGAACATACCCAACAACTGCGGCAGAACGAAAAGCAATTACGTCTATTTTTCGAGCATACGCCTGTGGGTGTAGCCATGTTCGATCGCCAAATGAACTATTTGATCGCTAGTCAGCGTTGGCTCCAAGATTATCAATTAGAGTCATCAGTCATTGGCAAATGTCATTATGATGTTTTTCCTAATGCTCCTGATTACTGGCGGGAAGTGCATCAACGGTGTTTGCAGGGAAATGTAGAGCGGAACGAAAAAGAGCAGTATATTCTTGCCGATGGAACAGAGGCATGGGTGCGGTGGGAAGTGCGCCCTTGGTATGACGATACCGATAGCATTGGTGGGCTTATTATTTTTGGGGAACTGATCAGCGATCGCATTCGGGCTGAAATTGCTTTACGTCAAAGTGAAGCCAAACAAAGCGCTCTGATCAATACTTTACCTGATTTGATTATGCGAGTTAACCGCGAGGGAATGTACCTTGATTTTATCGTACCCACAACTTTTCCATTACTCGGTGATGCTCAAGAGCTGATTGGTACTAAGGTAGAGGACACCTTACCGCCTGATTTGGCAGCAAAACGGATGAAGGCAGTGCATGATGCGCTCCAAACTAGAGAAATGCAAATTTATGAACAAGAGCTATGTATTGATGGTGTTTTGCAAACTGAGGAATGTCGTGTAGTTGCCTACGGTGAAGATGATGTGATGATCGTGGGACGCGATATTAGTGATCGCAAACTTATTGAACAAGCGCTCAAAAAAAGTGAAGAAATAGCTAAAGAACGAGAACAACAGTTATCATCGCTACTGAACAATATTCCCCATATTGCATGGCTAAAGGATCGTGATGGGCGCTTTTTGGCAGTTAATGAGCCATTTGCTCAAGCCTGTGGCTATGCATCTTCTCAATTAATTGGGTTGACTGACTTGGATATCTGGTCTCATGAGCTAGCTGAGACATATATACGCGACGATCGCGAAGTGATCGATTCAGGAAAACAAAAACAGTTTGAGGAATATCTCCTTATTGCGGATGGTACATATCGATGGATAGAAACGATCAAATCTCCAGTTGTTAACGATGTTAACGAGTCAATAGGTACGGCTGGAATTGCGATGGATATTACTGATCGCAAGCAAGCAAAAGAAAATTTACAAAAATTGAATGAAGAACTAGAGCATCGGGTGCAGGAAAGGACGCAAGAGTTATCTCAAGCAAGAAACTTTCTCGAAGCAATTATCGAAAATATACCACTAGCTCTATTTGTCAAAAATGGGAAAGAAGCAAAATTTGGCGAATTTGTGCTGTGGAATAATACCTGTGAACGCATGTTTGGTTGTAGCAAAGAGCAAGCAATTGGTAAATCAGTCTATGACTTTTTCCCAAAGGAGCAATCTGATTTCTTCAATGAGAAAGATCGTTTATCATTTGCGCTCGGTAGACCAGAGGATATTCCTGAAGAACCAATTGATAGTTTGACATTAGGACGTAGGATTTTGCATACAGTCAAGGTTCCCATATTTGACGAGTATGGTAACCCTGATTATTTGATTTGTATTTCTGATGACATCACCGATCGCAAACAAGCTGAAATTGCTCTGCAAGAGAGTAATGAACGGTTTCGCGCTACCTTTGAGCAAGCTGCTACGGGAATTGCCCAAAACAGTCTGGATGGCAAATATATACGCATAAACCAAAAATATTGCGACATCATGGGTTACTCAGAAGCAGAACTGCTATTAATGTCTTTTGTGGACATAACTCACCCTGAGGATCTAGAAAAAGATAATGAAAATACCAGACTTCTGTTCTCAGGAGAGTTGCAAACCTTTACGATAGAAAAGCGCTATATCCGTAAAGATGGTGAGATCGTCTGGGCTAATTTAGCGGTCTCTTTAGTGCGAGACTCTCTTGGAGAACCGCAGTATGTCATTGGTGTCGTGCAAGATATTAGCGATCGCAAACGGTCAGAGAGACAACTTCAGTCAGAAAGTCTACGGTTACAACTGGCTCTTGAGTCATCTGAGATGGGAACTTGGGAGTCAAATCTCGATACAGGAATTTGGTCAGCCAGAACAGAAGCTATTTTTGGCTACGAGGCTGGAACATTTCCTGGCGATCGCGAAGCCTTTTTAAAACTAGTCTATCTCGAAGATCAAGAACGAGTATTTCAAGCTCTTTCCCATAGTTTTACTACGCAATCTCCGTATAACATCGAATACCGTATTAATCGTAACGATGGAGAAATGCGTTGGGTGGCGGTGAATGGGAAAGTAGTTGAAATTGAAGATGGGGCTGGCTTACGGATGGTGGGTGTAGCCCGTGACATCACCGATCGCAAACAAGCGGAAATTATCTTGCGACAATATCAACGAATGGTAGAGATCGCTCCAGATGGTATGGCTTTGGTTGACCGTAACTATACCTATCGTTTGGTCAATCAAACCTATTTAGAACACAACGAATGGCAATTGGAGGAGACTGTCGGACGCTCCATCCCAGAGATCATGGGTGAGCATACGTTTCAAACGATTGTCAAATCAAGGTTTGATCGATGTCTTGCTGGTGAAACCATTGATTACGGAGAGTGGTTCTATTTTAAGAAAGCAGGTAATCGCTTTGTCAACGTCACCTATTCTCCCTATTTTGAAATCGATGGCACGACGATTATAGGTGTAGTGATCATTAACCGAGAGGTTACGGAACGGCGAAAAGCAGAATTACTGCTGCAAGATAGCGAAGAACGGTTACGCTTAGCTTTAACCGCCGCAAATCAGGGACTCTATGACCTAAACCCACAGACTGGAATCACCATCGTCAGCCCTGAATATGCCACGATATTGGGATATAGTCCTGATGAGTTTGAAGAAACTAATGCTAAGTGGATTGAGCGACTGCATCCCGATGATCTAGAGCCAGTTGCATCTACCTATCAAGCCTATGTTAAGGGTGAAATTAGTAATTACAAGGTGGAATTTCGTCAACGCACTAAAGATAACCAATGGAAATGGATTCTCTCTATCGGTAAAATTGTGGAGTGGGATAATGCTGGACAACCTTTGCGGATGTTGGGTACACATACTGATATTAGCGATCGCAAGCAAGCAGAACTAGATCTGCAAGAATCCCAACGATTTCTCCAAACTGTGATTGATACTTTCCCCCTTGCTGTATTTTGGAAAGATCGCCAATCCGTATTTTTAGGTTGCAATCTCAAAACTGCTCAAGCGGCTGGTTTAAACTCACCCATCGAAATCATCGGTAAAACTGACTATGATTTACCTTGGAGCCTTGAAGAGACAGAAATTTACCGCGCCGATGATCGAGAAGTAATGGAATCTAATCAAGCGAAACTAGGCGTTATTGAAACACAGAAGCTTGCCAATGGCACAACAATATGGATCGAAACCAACAAATTGCCTTTATATAACCTCAACGATGAAGTTATTGGTGTGTTAGGCACTTATCAAGATATCAGCGATCGCAAACGCGCAGAGCTAGAGCGCGATCAACTATTACAGGAACTTTCCCAACTGAATAGCGAACTTGAACAAGCCAACCATCAACTCGAAGAATACTCACTAACGCTCGAACAGCGCGTAGAAGAAAGAACCAATGAACTTCAAAATGCTCAAGAGCGAATTATGGCGCAAGAAAAGCTTGCTTCGTTAGGAACTCTCACCGCAGGCATAGCTCATGAATTACGGAATCCCCTTAACTTTGTCAAAAACTATGCCGAAGGCTCCATCGAACTGACTCAAGAATTGTTAGAGACTCTGCAACCAATTTTTTCATCCCAAGCCCTGCAAACTGCCTCCTTGATTGAAACGCTCATCATTGACTTGCAAGAGAACGCCTCTACGATCCATCGACATAGCCTCCGGGCCGCAGATATCATTAGTAGCATGATGGAACATGCCCGTAGCGAACCTGCTTCGATGCAGCCTACAGCCCTTAATAATTTGCTGAATGAAGCGATGAGACTAGCCTGTCATGCTAAACAATCGCAAAATATCAACTTCAATGTTGATAGTCTTACCGACTATGATCCTGAAGTACATTTAGTTGACGTAATTCCTAATACGCTAATGCGGGCTTTGATCAACTTAATTGACAATGCCTGTGATGCGATGCGTTTCAAACAAGCTCAGTTCCATAAAGATGAAGGCTCAACAAGCACATATACACCTAGACTGAGAGTTTCCACTCAACTGGTGGGAGAAACAGTAGAAATTTGCATCCGTGATAATGGTTGTGGCATTTCCCCTCAGATCCAATCGAAAATCCTTGATCCCTTCTTCACAACTAAACCACCTGGCTCAGGTACTGGACTAGGGCTTTCACTTACCCATGACATTATTGTTAAGCAACATCAAGGATCGTTGGCGATTAACAGCCAACTAAACGAGTTTACTGAGATTTTGATCACAATTCCTCTTCACTCACCAAATCTAAAAAGCTGGTAGTCCTAAAAAGGWAWKGATCAAAATCTCAGTA
>NZ_NDHW01000164.1 GCF_002251945.1 Pseudanabaena sp. SR411 | reverse complement strand
CGTTTTGGTTCATTTTTTTACTGTCTTTTTATTTCATATTTTACCATGCCTTACAGCGGGAAGGGAGTAAGAGACAAGATACGCATCTGGATAGTCTTGCGGAAAGGCTAAGAGAAGATCGAGTCAGAGCAGTGATTCAGCCTATTCTCTCTGGGCAGGAACTGCCAGATGTGCCACAGGATGATATTCGCTACGTTTTAGATTTAGGGCTTTGTACTAACAAAAATGGTTTGGCGATCGCTAATCCTATGGCGGCATGTGGTCGTGACTGACCAACGTACCCAAATTGATTATGCTCACCAAATTAAATATTTGGTTGATCAACGTTACCCCCATACCATCAAAATCCGTCTTGCTCAAGATAACCTCAACACTCACGTTAAATAATCTCTTTACAAGGCTTTTGCACCTGAGGAAGCCAGAAGAATTCTCGACAAAATCGAGTTTCACTACACCCCTCAACATGGTAGTTGGCTCAATATAGCTGAAATTGAGTTGAGTGTTTTAAATCGGTAGTGTCTCGACCGTCGTATTCCTGATAAACAGCTTTTGATTCAGGAAATCTCGGCTTGAGTAAATCGCAGGAATTCTCTCTCTTGTAAAGTTAACTGGCAATTTACTACTGCGGATGCTCGTATTAAATTGCTTCGCCTCTATCCGTCATTAATGACTTGATAGTTTACTAGGTGGACGCAAAAAAGGTAGTTGGGACATAGAGTGAGTTTTTTATCTGCAACAGGCTGTCAATCGGCGGTTAAGAATCAGGTTAAGCAAATTTGATCCCCTAATTATTGCAAGTTACTTGCAATTGATCTGTTATTTTGCTATTAATCTTAGTATCAAATGCTAATTAATTGCAATAAGGATATTCTATATTTACTTATATAGCCTTCTAGTCATAGCTTTCATAGGTGAAAAGAAAAGCTAATTATTGCTTGCAATTAAATTTGAGCATCTGATTTAATTGCAATTAGCTCTTAAGTAGATCCCAAAGAATACTCAAAAAAATAGGGCAAGCGTCAACTTGCCCCGAACTTATCAATATCAAATCGATACCTAACATCATAATGAAATCTGATCGCGTTTTAGTCGCTAGTTTCGTCTGTGCAATCGCCAGTATTGCATCACCTGAATTTTTTAAGTTCCATCTTGCCTCAGCCGAAAATCTGAGCAATCCCTCTAACCAAATAGACTCCATCGCTAATGGAAAAGTTCAAAGCGTGCAGGAGTTACGACAAATTTCCACCAATGCTTCAGAATTACTTGCCCAATCTCCTACTAACTCAGTCCAAATCACAGGTGTAAAACTCAATCCCACTACTAAAGGGCTGGAAGTGGTTTTGGAAACAGCCACAGGTTCTATCTCTACACCCGTAGCCCAAACATCAGGGCGATTGGTTTACTTCGATATTCCCAATGCTAAATTGATGTTGCCAAATGGCGATCGCTTTCTAGTCGAAAACCCCAGTGAGGGCATTGCCAATGTTTCTGTCAGTCAGGCAAACGCTAGTTGTGTGCGCGTGATCGTGACGGGAATTAAGACTCCCCCGCAAGCAAGTGTGAGTTCTATCAGTGTTAATCCTCCTATCACGCAAGTACCTAATGATGCCAACGAAGAAGAGGAAATTACTGTCACAGGTGAAGGCGATCGCCCGACCGTCTACCGCGTACCCAATGCTTCCACCGCCACTCGTACCGATACGGCGATTATTGATACACCCCAATCAATTCAAGTAGTTCCCCAACAGGTGTTGAAAGATCAACAGGTTGTCCGCGTCGATCAAGCTCTGCGTAATGTAAGCGGTGTTACAGGCGAACTCTCTGGATTTTCATCGGCTCAAAGCCTCACAATTCGTGGATTTGTCACCGATAGCTTTGCAAATATTCCGATTTTGCGCGATGGCTTCCGCACTTATTACAATCTTGGTCCACAGGAAACAGCCAACCTCGAACGCATTGAAGTCCTCAAGGGGCCAGCATCCGTGCTTTACGGACAGGCTGATCCTGGGGGGATTATCAATCTTGTGACTAAACAGCCTTTAGCCAAGCCTTTTTATGATCTGCAATTACAAGCAGGTAGTTTTGGCTTTGTGCGCCCCAGTATCGATTTCACTGGGCCTTTAGATACGGATGGGAATGTCCTTTATCGCCTCAATGCTGCATATCAGCGCTCGGATGGATTTCGCAATTTTGAGACCAAATCTGAACGCTTCTTTATTGCGCCAGTGGTGCAATGGAAGATTAGCGATCGCACCAATCTCAACTTCTTCCTAGAATATGCGAACGACCAAATCCCATACGATGTGGGACTACCAGCCTTTGGCAGAAGTGTCCTTAATGTACCACGCGATCACATCTTGGGAGAACGTGATGATAGTCTCAAAAGCAGAGCATTTTCCATTGGCTATAGGCTAGAACACCAGTTTGATGACAATTGGAAAGTCCGAAATGCTTTTAGGTATTCCGATCAAAATCTTCGGGTTGACTCAACATTACCGTTCCTATTCAATGAAACCACAGGAATTTTAGGAAGGCTATATGGTAGACGTGAACTGCAATCGAGTGACTATTCGCTCCAAACTGATGTAGTTGGCAAGTTTGAGACTGGTTCTGCAAAACATACTCTGTTAGCGGGGGTGGATTTGAATTGGAGTGTTTTTAACGATGTCTTTACCAAAATTAGCCTTCTTCAGATCTTGCCCCTAAATGTATTTAATCCAACCTATGGACTATTCTCCCGTCCCAATTTTGATACAGTGCCGCAACTTCCTGAAAGTGATACGGCGATCAGTCGTACAGGTATATTTCTACAAGATCAAATTGCTTTTAGTGACCAATTGAGTTTGATTGCGGGGATTCGCTTTGATGGAGTGAATAACCGTAATACCTTTGCGGGGACGAGTCGTTATGATAGTGCTTGGAGTCCTCGCCTCGGCTTGGTTTATAAACCCACTGAAACGGTAGCTCTGTTCGCCAACTATTCCCAATCTTTTGCGCCAAATATTGGACAAGATGCCAATGGTAATTTTCTAGAACCTGAAAAGGCTCAAGGTTATGAGTTGGGAATTAAAGCTGAGTTAACTAAAAAACTATTTGCTACTCTGTCTTACTTTAATGTCACCAAGCAAAATGTGGCAACACCTGTATCACCACTTGATCCCTTTGTCTCAGTTGCCACGGGCAAACAACAGAGTCAAGGAATTGAGCTTGATATCTCTGGCGAAATTGCGCCGAATTGGAATCTAATTGCCTCCTACGCTTACACCAATGCCAGAGTTACGGAAGACAATAGCATTCCTGTGGGTAATCGTTTACCAGGTTCTCCTTACAATTCTTTTGGAATATGGACAACTTACCAAATTCCCGATGGTGATTTGCAAGGACTCGGCTTTGGTTTGGGTGTAAATTATGTGGGCAATCGTGCAGGCGATCGCCAGAATACATACGAAGTGGGTGATTACTTTCTCACTAATGCGGCAATTTTCTATAAACGCGATCAATGGCGCATGGGATTGAACTTCAATAATCTCTTCAACACCAACTACATCAGTGGTGTTGGTGGCACAAGTCGCAATTTCGGCAATTCCCCCGGTGCGCCCTTCTCTGTGGTTGGTTCCATTGGTATCCAGTTTTAAAAAATAATATGCAGCGCTTTGCGCTGCATATTATTTGATTTTTATGCTTGTAGAGAAAGAAGCCATTGCTCGGCTTCTCCTTGACTTGTAAATACTTGTCCTAAGCATCCAAATATACCTGCGATGGTTTTGGGAGCAGCTTTTTTGCGCTTCTCCAAATCATCGCCATCATAAACGATCGCCATGCCAAGGCAGAATTGCGTGATTCTGTCTTTATTTTGCTTTGCCCATTCAACAGTTAAGCGATGCACTGCTTCGATTTCTTCTGGATCGCTTTTGACCTGATCTTCCTGATTTTGAGAAGTAGATTGATCGAGAATCAATCCAAATTTTTGATTAAAGGAAAGCCATTTATCAAAATGGGCTAGATACTTTTCGGTGTCTGCCAAGGTTGACGAATTCTCAAAATGGACAGATACAATCGGATAGTTAGATTCGTCAATGGTAATCATACTAATTAAAGTAATTCTCAATTATTTTTAATTAAATCCTAGCAATTTAAGGGTTAATTTTCATAAACTATTAAGAATTATTTGTAAATCATCTCCCAGCACTTGCAACAAATCGAGTTGAGCCGAGTGCAAGAAAAAATGATCGCCTTGCAACAGATGCAGGGCAAAATCAGCGCTAGTTTGCGATCGCCACGCTTCGAGCAATTCAATACTAGTTTCAGGATCTTGATCACCGCCAAAGACTGTGATTGGGCAATCTAGAGGAGCTTCATGGCTGTAAACATAGGTTTCGACGACAGCAAGATCGGCTCTGAGGGTGGGCAATAGCAACTGCATGAGTTCTTGATTGTCCAATACCTCGGCGGGTGTACCATTGAGACGACGTAGCTCCGCCAAAAATTCTGGTTCGGGGAGGTTGTAGGTGGGCGGATTGGGGTTAGGGACTTGTGGCGATCGCTTGCCCGAAACAAATAGATGTGCTGGGGCTAACTGGTAATGACGGCGCAGGAATCGGGTTAACTCGAAACTCAGTAAGGCTCCCATACTGTGACCAAAAAAGGCAAAGGGGCGATCAAGATCAGGTAACAGTGCGTTGGCGATCGCCTGCACAAGCGGCTCCAGTTGCGTAAAGGCAGGCTCCATCAGCCGCAATCCCCTCCCTGATAATTCAATGGGGCAAATCTCTACATTTGACGGTAGAGCGCTTGCCCAATTCCGAAAACTGAGGCTACCGCCACCTGCATAGGGAAAACAAAATAGCCGTAATGCTGCTTGAGCATTGGGCTGAGGACGAACTACCCATTTATTGAATGTCGTTAATGTTGGTGTCATGGTCACAATTGTGTGTTTGTGGATGCGGTTTTGTGTGCGGTTTCGATGAGATTTAGTTTTTGCTTGCCAAAAGTCAAACTCATGTAATAAGCTATTGATCACTTATTGCAAATAATTATTAATAAATATCGTACACTAGCAAGTCAATTAGCGCTCAATTAACACTTAATTCCAAATTAGGAGTACAGATATTTTCAGGAAGTTTTTGATCAGAATAGGAACATTGTAGACAAAGAGAGGTGCTTGATTGAAGAGTGTAGCAATAGATAAATTGGAAAATCGATTAGAGACATTAAAAGGAATTTTGATGGATTTAGGCATCCCTCGAGAGGAACTTCACCCAGAGACATTACTGCATGGACATTTAGGACTTGACTCTGTGGAAACGGTTAAGCTTGCTCTAGAAGTAAAGCGCAAACTTAACATTGACCTCAAATTAGGAACAAGGAATGACATGACCTTGGCAGAAATTTGCAGTATAGCCGCCACAAATTCTCCATCTGTATAAATCGCGCTCTGCGTAGCACTTTATGACTCTGTATTTCCGAGCTTATTCAAGTAAATTAAATGGAAAGTATTTCTATACGCCTGCCTACTACGTTTAACGTAGCAGCGCACTTTCTCGAACTGAACCTCGAAGCCAAACGGGGTGACAAAGTTGCCTTTTACTATCGCAATGAAACCTATACCTATTCCGAGGTAAGCATTTGGGCGCAACGGATGGCAAGCTTTCTCGCTCAGTTGGAACTAGAGCGAGAAAATCGGATCGCGATTCTTTTGCCCGATACACCAGAGTTTGTCTTTGCTTTCTGGGGTGCAATCTGGTTAGGGCTTGTGCCAGTGCCAGTGAATACCGCTAGCACTTTGGAAGATATTCAATATATTCTCCAAGACTGCCGCGCCAAATTACTGTTGACTAATCAGGCATGGTGCGAAAAGCTTACTCCTCTTGAGTCTCCATATTTAAAGCATATTCTGCCAGTAGATGGAGAGAATCCGTTAATTGCACAATTAACTCAACAGGATGCCCAGATTTCTTGGGAGAAAACCCATCGTGAAGAACCTGCATTCTGGCTATATACCTCTGGCAGTACAGGTAAACCCAAAGGGGTAATTCATCTACATCAAAGTATGGTGGTATGTGCCGAGCAGTATGCGAAAGGGGTTCTCGACTTAAGAGAAGATGATGTGATTTATTCCGTCGCCAAAATCCCCTTTGCCTATGGCTTAGGTAATACCTTGTATATGCCGATGGCAGTTGGGGCGGCGGCGATTCTCTCCGATGCCGCGAATGCCTTTGATATCATCGCCGATATTCACACCTATCAACCGACGGTTCTATTTGGCATTCCTGGGATCTATGCGGGCATTCTTTCTTTACATGAAATTGCCCCGCTCAATGCTGCTTCATTACGACTATGTTGTTCGGCAGCCGAGCAACTGCCCACAACAATTTGGCGAAAGTGGCGTGAGATGTATAGTCTGGAGATTTGTGAGGGCATTGGCACAACAGAGCTACTACATATCTTTTTATCGAATCGACCTGATCAATGTCATGCAGGGAGTTCGGGCTATCCAGTCTCAGGCTATGAAGTGGAAGTAGTCGATGAGCAAGGCAAGCCTATGCCAATAGGTGAGATCGGCGCTCTCCAAGTTACGGGAGAGAGTCTGATGCTGGGCTATTGGAACCGATTACAAGCAACCCGCAATGCTTTGTATGGAATGACCATGCGGACTGGCGACAAATATGTCAAAGATGCCGATGGTTATTTTCGGTTCATGGGACGCAATGATGACTTTTTTAAGGTCAATGGGATGTGGGTTTCTCCTTTTGAAATTGAAGATCTGCTGCTCCAACATGAAAGTATTCTCGATGCGGCAGTCTTGCCCAGTAATGCGACTAATCAGGCTGCTAGCAATGGTAATGGGCAGGATGAATCTCTTAATCAAGTCATTGCCTATGTCAGTTTGAAAGCTGGAGTTACGCCATCGGTAGCCCTAGAAAACAATCTGCGGCAACTGGTGAAGTCACAATTGCCGCACTTTAAAGCGCCTAAAAGCATCCATTTTTTAGAAACTTTGCCGCGCACATCCACGGGTAAGGTACATCGCCAAGCCCTGCTCAAGCAGCCATGAAGTTTTCCAGCGCAGCGCTGAAAAACTTCACCAAAAACATTTTTATATTTAGGTAATTATCTATGTCTTCTATTGCGATTCAGTCTCTTGTCTATCATGAGTTGTTTGTTCCTTCTCCTAAAGATCCGCAATCTCTTTTACAGAATCTATTAGATATTGGGTTGTTCTCCAACTATATGCTGTACCAAAGCGATCGCGAAACGCGCATTGCAGGAAATGCCTTGGCGAACATTGCCGTGAGCGCCGAAACAGTGACTTGCAACTATATGGGTCAATCTCAGTCTTACCCAGTTACCGATCCCCTCAAGCAGGTGGAGGCGGTCTTAGGATCTTTGCCCATCGAGAACTGGACAGCCTATGGCTATGTTGGCTTTGACATCACTCGTTTTTATTCTCCCTATAACAAAGCAATTGAGCAACCACTCCTACAATTTTTCATCCCTGAAACCGAACTCCATATTACTGAGAAAGGTATCCGCATCAGAAGTGTGAAGCCGCTCATGAAGATTATCGAAGCTCTGGCGATTGATAGCCCATTGCGAAGCTACACTGCTACACCACCCGTTGTTGATTTTGCCGATCGCGAACATTATCAAACTCAGGTATGGAAACTGATTCAAGCAATTCAGGAAGGGAAACTGCATAAAGCGATCCTTTCTCGTTCGGTCAAAGTCAAAGGCGAAATGGATCTGCTAGGAACCTATTGCCTCGGTTCTCAAAGTAATAATTCGGCGCGATCCTATTGTCTGCACATGGATAATGTAAGTGCGGTGGGCTTTAGTCCTGAGATCTTGATGACTGTCGATCGCGATCGCAAAGTGATCACCAATCCTCTAGCAGGTACTCGTCCCCGCTCCCAAAATCTAGCAGAAGATCAGCAGTTAAATGGCGAGTTGTTTACTGATGCCAAAGAAGTTAAGGAACACGCACTATCAGTTTGGCTAGCCCAAGATGAGATTAACTCGGTTTGTGACTCTGATACCGTGCGTGTATTTGACTTCATGGAAGTGAAAAAATATCGCTGTGTGCAGCACCTGTCCTCTCGCGTTGGTGGTGAACTGAAGTCTGATAAGACCCTGTGGGATGCTTTAAAGGTGCTCTTCCCAGGTATTACGGTTTCGGGAATCGATAAGCAAAGTGCTTTGGCATGGATCGATCGCTTAGAGTCAGAACCAAGAGGCTTGTATGCGGGTGGCATTGGTTGGGTTGATAGTCAAGGCACTGCGGATTTAGCGATCGCCATTCGTTCGGCTTATCAGTACGATGACTGCATTTACTTCAATGCAGGGGCAGGCATTGTATCTGAGTCTGTACCTGAAACTGAGTATTTAGAATCGGTCAATAAAATGAATACGATGCTTACCAATTTGGTGTTGAAATAATATCCACATAAGAGAAGCGGCGCGTTGCGCCGCTTCTCTTATTCGTAATCTGGAAGTAGCTCTTCCGCATTTCGTAATGTTGGAAAGGCAGTACCAATCACCCCAATCAACACCATCCCGATCGCCATGATAATCAGTAGCAGGGCAATGCCTGAACCCTGACCAGTGCCGACCAGAGGCGCAAACAATGAGGCGATCGCACTATTAGAATTCATCATGGGTTCAAACACGCGATCTGCTAGTGGGCCTGCAATTAAACTCGCGATCGCACCCACAGCCAAACCAAGGGTATGGGCGGAAGCTAAAACTCTTCCCTGTACTTCTGGTTGGACTTTGGCGTACCAGATCGCATAACTGGAACTGTAGGCTAAAGGAATATTGAAGACGGCAAAGAAATGTGCGCCAATCCAAATCCATGAGGTTTGTCCCCAACCTAAGATGAGGATTCCTAAACCAGTACCGACAAAGCCGAGTAACATTCCCTGAATTTGGCGCTTAAAACCACCGATCACGCTCAAAAATACACCGCCAACAACACCGCCCACACCTGCTGCTGTGACTACCATTCCTAATATTTGAGTGCTGCCACCTGTTCGTGCCAAAATCATCGGCTGATAGAGAGTTTCACTAATGTTATAGGTGAATAGAAACAAGCAAAACACCGTGGTCATCGCTAATAGGCTCGGTCTAGCAAAGATGTAATTGAGTCCCCAAAACAACTGTTGCCAGATATTTTGGCTATTGATATTGTCAATTTCCGAACTTTTGGGTTGAGGTATCCGCACCATCAGCACAGTACTAATCCCGACGATAAAAGTTGCCAGATCGATCAGAATAATGCCCATGAATCCAATCATCGGATAAAGAACACCTACTAGGGCAGGCGCGATAATGCTGGAACTGTAGTTAATGATGGTTCGCATACTACTCACACGAGCGTAATGCTCCTTCGTCACAATCGATGAAATTGATGCCGAAAAAGCCAGCCCTTGAATCTGTCCACAGGAACCATAGACAATCGCTAAAACATAAAGATGCCAGATTTGCAGATTTTTGGTAGCAAATAGAATTCCGATTAGAGAAGTGCATATCGCCACGGCAACATCGCTGATAATCATCAAGAATTGGCGATTGCAACGGTCAATCAGTAAACCCGCCCCAAGGGAGATTAAAATTTGGGGAACAAAAAAGAAGAAAGTGAGCAACGCGATCGCAGTAGTTTCCTGAGTTAGTTGCCAAATCCAAATAGTGAGCGCAAACTGGGTCATTTCTGTCCCAATTGCAGAGACCATCTGCCCGCTCCAAAGAATTGTAAAAGTACGCACAGTGGAAATCTTCAAAAGTGATATTCCATCATGTCATAACTATTGATAAAGATTACTAATAATTTTAAGTGGTTTAGCAATAAATAACTTTCTCAAGTTTGCTTGTAACTGCTCATAAACTATGATACTGTCAATTTAGCTTCTTGAGAAGAGTATGCAAGAAGCTTGAAACTTTAAAAAATCTGTGATCATTATGCAAGTTGGGATTCGCTCACTGGCAATCAGCTTTCCCCAGACAATTCGCACCAATGAATATTGGCTGCAAAAATTCCCTGAATTGTTTGTCAAAGCTGCGCCAAGGCAAAGAGGAAAACAAACACAATTGACTCAATCCATTGAATCTATTACAGATATGAATGGTATTGATCTCTGGTTACAGGAAGTTAATCCTTATCTAGGCGATCCTTTTAGAGGTACTGTCCAGCGATGCGTGGTGACGGACAATGAGTCATCGCTACTGTTGGAATGTCAAGCAGCACAGGCCGCAATAAAAGCCACGAATCTCACTGCTGATCAAATAGATTTGGCGATCGTTGCTTCTCTCTTTCCCGATGTCGTCGGTACGGGACTCGCAGCTCACCTCGCCCAAAAATTAGGATTACGTTGTCCTGCCTGGAATCTGGAATCCACCTGTGCTAGTGCCTTAATTGCGCTGCATACGGCTCAGGCATTTCTACAAACTGGAAGCTATCAACATATTTTGATTGTGGTTTCCCATATTGGTTCTCAAGCGGTGAAAGAAGCAGATACGCTCTCATGGTCAATGGGCGATGGTGCTGGAGCTTTTATTGTCGGTAAAGCCAAGCCCGATCAAGGGATTCTCAGCACCAAAATCATGCCGACGACCGCGACCTGTGGTGCATATATCCATGAGTTAGTGATTGATGATCAAGGCTTTCCCCGCATCCAAACCAGTACGGGTGAGAATGTCAGTAGTCTTGCCACTACCGCCGTTGATCAGGTGCGTGAATGTTGTTTGGCAGCCGTTAGAGAAGCAGGAGTGAGCCTCGATCGCATTAATTATTTTGCGTTTAATACACCGACAGCTTGGTATGCCAGTGTTTGCGCTAAAGCCCTTGGCATCGATCCTGAACGAGTGATTAATCTCTATCCGACCTATGCCAATATTGGACCTGTCTTTCCGATCGCCAATCTCTATCATGCGTCGGCAAATGGCAAAATCCGTGAGAACGATCTGGTTTTGATCTATGCCAATGGCGCTTCGGCAACAGCGGCGGCGATGGTCATTCGATGGGGTGATGTGGCGATCGCGGCATCTTCTGCCAATGACTTAATTCTGAATCAGAATTCAAGTCAAGTTCCTTTAGCCATTCAATTTACGCCAGAGCTTAATGGCAAACTAAGCACCAAATCTGACGTTCGCGAAAAGTTAGTTACAGCAAATTTTAGCGATCGCTATGCCATTTTGGTTGACTACTTGCGGGAATGGTTAGCAAATTCGCAACAGCTTGAGCCAGAAGAAATTAGCGATCGCGATTATCTTGCGACAATGCTGGATTCCTTGATGGCAATCATCTTCCGTCGTCACATTGAAATGGATTTACAAATTTGTATTCCCATGGAGAAATTTTTTGGTGACAGTACTATTCATGATCTCGCTGATTTTTTGCTCAACCAATTGGCAGTAGCCAAAGTGATGAATACTTCGGCGGTAAATTCTCAAGCAAGAGAAATTATCAGTTTGTAATAAATTTAATAACTCTAAGAGATCCTCCTCAATCCCCCTTATAAAGGGGGAAGAATTAAATTCCCCCCCTTTATAAGGGGGGCTGGGGGGATCTAGCCAATTCTTAAATAGGTTCTTAGGAAATCGATATTTAGCTAACGTTTATTAATTGAATCTATGAATCTGCATTCGCTTCTCAACTCGCTCTCTGATATCGGCATTAAATTATCCGCTAATGGTGAATCCTTAGTGGTGGATGCACCACAAGGAGCATTAACCACTGAACTGCGAGACTCCCTGATTCAGCGTAAGTTAGAGATTTTGGCATTGCTGCATCAACATAGTGTTAGCGCCCCTGTAAGTGATTTACCTGCGATCGCCCCTACACCAGAGTCTCGCTACGAGCCATTTCCCCTCACAGATATGCAGCACGCCTTTTGGATTGGGCGCAGTGGTGTATTGCAATTAGGTAACGTTTCTAATCATGGTTATTATGAAATTGAAGGCGCTACCCTCGATCTGGAACGACTGAATACCACACTGCAACAATTAATAGAACGCCATGATATGTTACGCGCAATTGTTCTGCCCGATGGACAACAGCGCATTCTCAAAGAAGTTCCACCCTATCAGCTTCAAATGGTGGATTTACAAGGAAAAGAGCAAGGGGTAATTGATGCTCAATTAGAAGCAATTCGGGAAGAGATGTCCCATCAAGTTCTTCCTGCCGATAAATATCCTCTATTTGACTTTCGCGTTACTTATTTAGATGGCGATCGCAGTCGGCTCCATGTTAGTTATGATTTGCTTGTATTTGATGCTTGGAGTCTATTTCGCCTGTTTGAAGAATGGTTTCAACTCTATCAAAATCCCCATGCAATTTTGACACCCTTAGAGCTTTCGTTCCGAGACTATGTATTAGCCGAGCAGTCTTTACCTGAAACCCAACTTTATCAGCGATCGCAGGAATATTGGCTCAATCGCCTTGACAAATTACCTCCTGCTCCTGACCTACCCCTCGCCAAAAATCCTCAAGAACTGCAACAGCATCGCTGCCGCCGTTATCATACCCAGATGGAAACAGGGGCTTGGCAGAACCTCAAACAGAAAGCGAAAAATATGGGCTTGACTCCTTCAGGACTATTGCTAGCCGCCTTTGCGGAGATTTTAACCCTCTGGAGTCAAAATCCTCAATTTACGCTCAATCTTGCTCTATTTAATCGCTTACCAATGCACCCCCAAGTAAATCATCTCTTGGGAGACTTTACTTCTGTCACTCTGCTGGCGGTGGATAACTCTGCGAATGAACCGTTTCGCGATCGCGCTCTGCGTTTGCAAAAACAACTGTGGCAGGATCTCGAACATCGCTATTTCAGTGGCGTGCGCGTCACTAGAGAACTAACCCGTCGTCAAGGTGGTGTTCCCAATGCCATGCCTGTGATTTTTACCAGCACCCTTGGCTTTGCGGCGATCGGGCAAGAGACTTTGACCTTTAGTCATTTTGGAGAGCTAGTTTATGGCATTAGTCAGGCTTCGCAAGCTTGGATGGATGTGCAGGTTTGGGAAGAGAAAGAAACCTTAAGCTTTAATTGGGATGTCGTCGAGGAACTATTCCCTGAAAGCATGATTGGCGAGATGTTTGACACCTACTGTAGCTTCCTCGATCAATTGGCTACTACGGAAGATATTTGGAATACCGAAAATCGTCAACTGCTACTGCCATCGCAATTAGCTCCTCGCAATCTTGCTAATGCCACTGATTCCGCAATTCCACAGGTACTCTTACAAGAATTATTCATTGAGCAGGTACAAAAGCATCCCGATCAACTGGCTGTGATTGCGCCACAGCGATCGCTCACCTATCAAGAATTAAGCGATCGCTCTCATCAACTTGCCCATCGCCTACGAAATTTGGGTGCTGCACCCAACCAATTAATTGCGATCGTCATGGAAAAAGGATGGGAGCAAATCGTTGCGGTGATGGGCGTGATCCTGTCGGGTGGGGCATATGTGCCGATCGCGCCCGACTTACCACCAGAACGCTTGCAGTATATTCTCCAAAACAGCGACACGAAGATTATCCTCACGCAATCTTGGTTAGATGACAGTTTGGATTTTGGCGAAGATATGCAGAGATTGTGCATAGATCAGGAAGAATTTACAACCGAGAGTAAATCTTCTCTTCAGCCTTCGCAAACTGCCGATGATTTAGCCTATGTCATCTATACTTCTGGTTCTACTGGCTTACCGAAAGGAGTGATGATTACCCATCGTAATGTTGCCAATGTGGTGATTTACACCAATCAACGCTTCCAAATTGGACAAAGCGATCGCATTCTGGCATTAACGACTCTGAATCATGACTTGTCGGTTTATGACATTTTTGGAATGCTTAGTGCAGGCGGCGCGATCGTCATGCCTGAAGCTCAATTAGTCAAAGATCCGAATCACTGGGCAGAACTGATTCAACGCGAACGAGTCACTCTGTGGAACTCAGTTCCCGCGATGATGGAAATGCTGGTGAATGTGGTCAGCGATCGCCAAACTGCCTTTGCTTCTCATTTACGCCTAGCGATTTTAGGCGGCGATTGGCTACCTGTTTCTTTACCAAATCGTCTGAAAGCTTTAGTTCCTGATATTACCCTTTTGAGCATTGGTGGCCCCACGGAAACGACGATCTGGAATATTGGCTATCAAGTGGAAACCGTTGAACCTAACTGGAAGAGTATTCCCTATGGTAAGCCGATGGCAAATTCCCAGTATTACATTTTGAATGAAGCCTTAGAAGACTGTCCCACATGGGTTTCAGGTCAAATGTACTGCTCTGGGGTGCAGGTGGCTAAAGGCTATTGGCATGATGAAGTGAAAACTAATGCCAACTTCATTACTCATCCTCTTACAGGACAACGACTCTATGGCACAGGCGATCGCGGTCGCTATTTACCCGATGGCACGATTGAGTTTTTAGGAAGAGTAGACTTTCAAATTAAACTGCGCGGCTATCGCATTGAGGCTGGCGAAATAGAAGCAGCTTTAATGCAACATCCTCAAGTCCAAACAGCGATCGTCAAGATTGTTGGTGAGCATCAGCAAGCACATCTGGCAGCCTACATTGTACCTCAACTGCTGGCTCCCCATACTGCCTTACCCACCGTTGATGAACTCAGTCAGTTTCTCAGTCGGAAATTGCCTAGTTATATGATTCCTTCGGTGTTTCTATTTCTGGAAGGATTGCCTCTGTCAGCAAATGGCAAAGTCGATCGCCAAGCTCTACCCACCCAAGATGCTCTATTTCAAACACGAGCAGTGGTTTATACCGCTCCTCAAAATGAAGTCGAACAAGCGATCGCTGAGGTGTTTCAATCGGAACTAGCAGTGGAAAAAGTAGGCATTAATGATAATTTCTTTGACCTCGGCGCTAATTCTCTAATGATCACGAATATCTATCGCAAATTGGGTCAGGTACTACCGCAGGAAACTCAATTAATTTCCCTTGTGGATTTATTCAGTTACCCAACCTTGAGGAGTCTCACCCAGCGCTTGACTCAGGCGCAAAAGGTCAATGTCTTAGAGCAGCAAAAGGTGGAATCCGCCCAGAAATTGAGTGAAGGTAAAAGTCGTCTCAAGCAAAGATTGGAGAAATCGAGAATGTCTCAAGTTTACGAATAAACAAATATTTTTAGTAATAAATGATATGAATTCTGATCAAAATGGCTTAGAAATTGCGGTGATTGGGCTTGCAGGGAAATTTGCAGGCGGAAGGACAATTGATGATTTTTGGAAAAATCTGGAAGCAGGAGTAGAAGTAATTTCTCCCTTTGAGAAAAAGAGTGAATCTGCTCCAGAACAAAATATCACCAGAGTTGGTTCGATTTTGGAAGATGTCGATAAATTTGATGCCGCATTTTTCGGATTTAATCCTAGGGAAGCGGAAGCAATGGATCCGCAGCATCGTCTCTTTTTAGAATCTGCTTGGGAAGCCCTTGAAGATGCAGGTTGTCGCTCAGAAACCGAAACGAAACCGATCGGCGTATTTGCAGGCGTGGGCATGGGAACCTATCTGCTCTACAACCTTAGTCCTAATCAGGGATTGATTGAATCGCGAGGATTTTTGCAAACCCTAGTGGGCGTGGATAAAGACTACTTACCCACCCGTGTTTCCTACAAGTTAAATCTCAAAGGACCAAGTATGAGCGTGGGTACAGCCTGCTCTAGCTCAATGGTTGCGGTGCATTTAGCCTGTCAAAGTTTGCTGAGTGGTGAATGCGATATCGCCTTAGCCGCAGGGGTTTCCGTGAAAGTTCCTCAGAGCGAATTAACTCTATCTCCCGACGAAATTGTTTCTCCCGATGGGCATTGTCGCGCCTTTGATAGTCAGGCAAATGGCACGGTGGGCGGCAATGGACTGGGCGTAGTGGTATTGAAGCGATTGGAAGATGCGATCGCCGATCGCGATCAGATCTATGCCGTAGTCAAAGGTTCAGCGATCAACAACGATGGCGCGATGAAGGTGGGCTACACTGCTCCCAGTCAGGAAGGACAAGCCAAGGTCATTCGCGCCGCCCAAATGATGGCTGAAGTTGACCCTGCTACGATTACCTATATGGAAGCTCATGGCACTGGTACAGCGATGGGCGATCCGATTGAAGTAGCAGCGATGACCCAAGCTTTTCGAGTCGCTACCGATCACAACCAGTTCTGTGCGATCGGCTCGGTGAAAACGAATATGGGACATTTAGATGCTGCCGCAGGGATTACGGGATTCATCAAAACCGTGCTGATGCTGCATCACAAAAAGATCCCTCCTAGTATCAATTTTGATACTCCCAATCCTCAAATTGATTTTGCCCATAGTCCCTTTTTCGTAAATACGCAGCTTACTGACTGGAAAGCGAATGGTCAGCCGTGTCGAGCAGGTGTGAGTTCCTTCGGTTTTGGTGGCACAAATGTTCATGCGGTTTTAGAAGAAACCCCTGCGCTTTTGCCCATTGAACCTCTCCAACCCAGAGCTTTGCAAATCCTCACCCTTTCCACAAAAACTCCTACAGCTTTAGAGCAAGCAACGGTAAATTTAGGCGATCGCCTCCAGCAAAAAAACGATCTCCAGTTGGCGGATGTGGCTTATACCTTAGGGAGAGGACGTTGGGCATTACCCCATCGACGCTTTGTGATTGCATCCACCCCCGAGAGTGCAGTGCAAGCGTTGACTACTTCTGCTCAACAATTTACAGGACATACCGAAGCGAATAATCCTCCCGTGATGTTTATGTTTACGGGGCAGGGTTCCCAATATGTGAACATGGCGCGAGGGCTATATACCAATGAAGCTACCTTCCACGAAGAATGCGATCGCTGTTTCCAAATTCTCCTTGAGCAGCATCACCTCGACCTGAAGCCAATTCTATTTAGTGATAATGCAGATCAACAAGCGGCTACTAAGCAACTCACGCAAACGGCGATCGCCCAACCTGCCTTATTTACGATTGAGTATGCCCTTGCCAAACTCTGGATGTCATGGGGTGTACTGCCCCAAGCGATGATTGGGCATAGCATTGGGGAATATGTCGCTGCTTGTCTGGCGGGAGTCTTCTCGCTCAATGATGCGTTAACCATAGTGGCAATGCGTGGGCAATTGATGCAGCAACAGCCAACGGGCGCAATGCTATCCATCAGTTTATCTGCCCAAGATGTCCAGCCTTTTCTCAAGGAAAACCTTTATCTTGCCGTCAGTAATAGCCCCTCGCTGAGTGTGGTGTCAGGCACAAAAGAAGCGATCGCCCAATTGCAACAACAACTATCCGCTAAGGGCATCTCTTGCCAACTGCTGCATACTTCCCATGCTTTCCATTCACCGATGATGGAAAGTGCGATCGCACCTTTAATAGAGCATTTGTGTAGTGTGAAGCTAAACTCGCCCCAAATTCCATTTATTTCTAATGTCACAGGTACTTGGATTACTAACCATTCCGCCACCGATCCTCTCTACTGGGCGCAGCATTCGCGCCAACCCGTACAGTTCTCGCAGGGTATCGCCGAATTATTAACTAATCCCGAAGCAATTTTCTTGGAAGTAGGAGCAGGACGCACGCTTAGCACCTTGACTAAACAACAGGCAAGCGATCGCACTATTCTCTGTTCCCTACCCCATCCCCAAGAGAGAGGATCAGATGCCTCAGATTTAGAATTAATGCTCAAGACTTTGGGACAGCTTTGGCTCAATGGAGTAGAAGTCGATTGGGCAAACTTTTACGATCAACAGCCATGCCAAATTGTGTCTCTGCCAACCTATCCCTTTGAACGTCAGCGCTATTGGATTGATCCACCCTCAGAAAATTTACTGGCAGATTCGGCAAATAATTTAAGCGATCGCCATGTCTCTCAACTCACCAAAAAATCTGACATTGGCGAATGGTTTTATAGCCCCTCTTGGAAGCGTACAGTTTTACCAATGCTGAATAGCGATCAGAAACGCTGTTGGTTGCTATTTGGCGATCGCACAGGTGTAGCTGCTGCCATGACTGAACGCCTACAGCAACAAGGACATCGCGTCATTCAGGTACATATCGGCACAGAGTTTCGCAAAAATGATCGTGATCTGTACATCCTAAATCCTAGCGATCGCGCCCACTATGACACTTTAATGCGCGAAGTTCTCGCTCTTGAGCCATCACCGATCATTGCCCATCTCTGGACTTTAAATGATCATCTAGAATTTACGGAATCGCAAAATCTTGGCTTCTATAGTTTGCTCTATTTAGCCCAAGCGATCGGACAGCAGAATGTCCAGAACTCAATCCATATTGGTGTGGTTTCGAGCCAGATTCAAGATGTCACAGGAACGGAAGAAATTCGTCCAGAGAAAGCAACGATTTTGGGGGCAAGTCAAGTAATACCGCAGGAATATGCTAACCTCACTTGCTGCCATCTGGATATGGAAATTCCATTGTCAGACATCACCGCCAATACTCCATTCATCGATCAAATCATTGGCGAAATATTAACTCAAGCAGATGCACCTTCAGCTCCGATAGTTGCCTATCGCGGTAATTATCGCTGGTTGCCCACCCATGAGCCGCTTTACTTACAGCCAGTCGGATCACCCTATCAACCTCAGGGGACTTACCTAATTACAGGCGGTATGGGCGGAATTGGCATGACCATTGCCGAGCATCTTGCCCAGAGCGTCCAAGCAAGACTAGTTTTAATGAGCCGTTCGCCTCTACCCTCACCAAGTGATTGGGAACAATGGCTCCAGACTCAAAGCGAGCAAGATCCAGCGAGTGTCAAGATTCGCAAAATTCAGTCTCTGGAATCTAAGGGCGCGAAAGTCCTCGTTCTCAGTGCCGATGTTGCCGATATGGAGCAAATGCAAATTGTACGAGATCGCATCCAACAAACTTTTGGCAAACTGCATGGCATCTTCCATACCGCAGGCGTAGCAGGTGATGGCATTATGCAGCTAAAAACTCCTGAAAACGCTGCAAGGGTAATGCGCCCCAAAGTTCAAGGCACGCTCGTACTACAGCAAATTTTTGCCAAGGATAACCTCGATTTCTTGGTGGTATTTTCTTCGCTCAGTGCGCTATTGGGTGGTTTAGGACAAGTGGACTATTGTGCCGCCAACTGTTTTCTTGATGCTGTGGCGCGATCGCAAACTAACCAGCGTACTATCGCTATTAATTGGGATATCTGGCAAGAAGTAGGAATGGGTGCAGATTTAACAGAACTGCCCGATCGCCTTAAACAGGAACGCATCGAAGCTCTAGCAATAGGAATATCTCCCCAAGAAGGTTTGGAGGTATTACAGCGCATTCTCCAACATGGTTATTCTCAGGTCATCGTTTCCACTCAAGATTGGCAAGGCGTACTCCAAAACAATCAAAAGCGCGTAATTACGACCACACCTGAACCAGTCGTGAATCTTCCTGAGTCCACTCCAGCAGGACATCAGCGATCACTCCAATCCACTACCTATGTGGCTCCTCGTAATGCGATCGAGCAAAGGATTGCCGAACTTTGGCAAAACCAACTGGGACTAGCGCAGGTAGGCGCAAATGATAACTTCTTTGAGCTAGGCGGACATTCCCTATTAGCGGTACGTTTAGTGTCCCAAATCCGTGAAATGTATCCTGTGGAATTATCATTGAGAACCTTGCTGTCCGATGCACCAACCGTAGCGGGGTTAGCCAGTATCATTGCTGAACAGATCTCGGAACCTGACAATGACGAAATGGCAGCGATTTTGGCAGAGATTGAAAATCTATCGCATGACCAAGTTCAAGCCCAATTAGCGCAAGTGGAGAATTAAGTTGATGGAATTTAGTTTGTTTTATTTTTCTGGTGATGGTTCTACCACCAGTAGCGATAAATATCGTCTATTGATTGAAGGCGCAAAGTTTGCCGATCGCCACAAATTTGCGGCGGTTTGGATTCCTGAGCGCCATTTTGATGCCTTTGGCGGACTATATCCCAATCCTGCGGTGACAGGAGCTGCGATCGCGATGATTACTGAGCATATTCAAATTCGCTCTGGGAGCGTGGTTATGCCCTTACAAAATCCATTACGAGTAGCAGAAGAATGGGCGGTGGTCGATAATCTCTCTCAAGGACGAGTCGGTTTATCCTTCGCTCCTGGTTGGCATCCCAACGACTTTGTACTTTTCCCTGAAAAGTATACCGATAAGAAAGAAATTATGTGGCGCGATATCCAAGTTGTGCAGCAGCTTTGGCAAGGAGAAGCGATCGCTCTCACGGGTGGGAATGGCAAATCTGTCAATATTTCCACATTCCCGAGACCATTACAGCCACAAGTTCCCATTTGGATCACCTCGCTTTCCGACGAAACCTTCATTGATGCAGGTAAAATCGGCGCGAATATTCTCACTTCGCCACTATATCAAAGCCTTGAGGAGATTCTCAGAAAAGTCACTCTCTATCGTCAATCTCTCGCTCAACATGGTCACGATCCTCAAAGTGGAAAAGTGGCGATGATGATTCATACATTTATTGATAATGATATGGATACAGTGCGCCACAAGGTGAGAGAGCCATTCAAAAATTATCTCAAAACCCATTTCGATCTAGTGGTCAAATCGGCTGGCGATCTACGCTTCTCCATTGATCCCAAAACCATGACGGCTCAGGATTTAGATGACTTATTAGATTTCAGCTTTGAGACCTATTTTAATGGCAAGGTCTTAATGGGAACTCCTGCCTATTGCCAAGCCATGATCGATAATCTGCGACAGGCGGGAGTGGATGAAGTGGCTGCACTCATTGATTTTGGGGTGGAATTTGACTGGGTAATGAAAAGCCTAGATTTGCTCAAAGATATCAAAAACAATATAGCGAGTTAAAAGATGAATGATTTATCTAAACGCATTGCTGCCTTATCTCCAGAGCAGCAGGCTTTATTAAAGCGGCGCATCAGCCAAAAGCAAGTCCAACAACCTAAGTCTTGGACAATTCCCAAAAGAGATCTATCTAAACAGAATCATCTTGTCGTCTCCTTTGAACAACAAGGAATGTGGTTTCAACATCAATTAGGAACCACCAGTGCAGTCTCCAATAATGTTTCTATATCTCTGAAAATCACAGGGAATCTCAATGTAGATGCTCTGGAGCAAAGTATCCGAGAAATCATTCAGCGCCACGAAATTCTCCGCACAAACTACCAAACGACTACGGGAGAATTAACTCAAATTATTATCCCACCCAGAAACTGGACGCTAAGGATGATTGATCTACAAATGTACCAGATTCCCGAACGAGAAAGGGAAATTAATCGCATTGCATCCGTTCAAGCTTGTCAGCCGTTTGATCTAGCAATAGATTCATTATTGTTGCGAACAACATTAGTCCAAAGTGATGTTTGCGAATTCGTGCTGATTTTAACTATCCATCACATTGCTATGGATGCTTGGTCTCTGGGTATCCTTTTTGGAGAATTGAATGTTCTGTATGCGGCATTTTCCACAGGTAAACCTTCTCCTCTGGAGCCTTTACCAATTCAATATGCGGATTTTGCAGTTTGGCAGCAACAGCACTTACAGGGCAAAGCACTAGAGAATGATCTCGATTACTGGAAGCGACAATTAGCCAATTCTCCCGATTTATTACCCCTCACAAGCGATCGCCATCGTCCTTCTATCCAATCTTTTAAGGGTAAAACCTTATCTTTTTTAATGCCAAAAACACTCACTGCATCTCTCAAATCTCTATCCGAGCAGAACGAAGCTACTTTATTCATGGTGTTATTAGCAGCTTTACAAACACTTCTATTTCGTTATACAGGACAAAATGACATTGTAGTAGGTTCGCCGATCGCTAACCGTCATCAACCAGAAATCGAAAACCTAATCGGTTGTTTTATTAATACATTAGTTCTCCGAACTGACTTATCAGGAAATCCCAGTTTCCGAAATTTACTAAAGCGAGTACGCGAAACAGTCCTAGGAGCCTTAGCTCACCAAAGCCTGCCCTTTGAAAAGTTAATAGTTGAATTTGAGCTAGGGCAGAGTTTAACCTATGCGCCATTATTTCAGGTGATGTTAATTCTCCAAAATGCTTTTTCGACAAAGAGTATTGAGTTATCAGGACTCAAAGTTGAATATGAACGCATTAACAATCAGACATCTGATTTGGATCTAACCATGCACTTGGTGGAAGGAGATACGGGATTAATCGGGAAATTGGAATACAACACAGATTTGTTTGATGAGTCCAGAATGAATCGAATGTTAGGGCATTTTCAGACCTTGCTAGCAGCTATTGTCGAAAATCCTGATTGCACTATTTCGGCACTTCCAATCCTAACATTGACAGAACAAGAGCAGTTAGCAACGTGGAATCAAACAAGCTCCATCGATTTGGCAAAGCTAACAATTCCAGAATTAGCTGGACGCGAATTGCCTATTGGTAAATCAATCTGTAAGTTTAGCACCTATATCCTCGATCCATGCTTACAACCTACTCCCATTGGTATTCCTGGAGAGCTTTATATTGGCGGTCTCGATGCCGCTATTTATAAAACTGGCGATCGCGCTCTTTACTCTTCGGGCGGAACGATTCAATTCTTGGGACGAATTGATCATCAAGTGAAAATACACGGGTTCTATATTCAACTAGAAGAGATTGAGGCTATACTGACACAACATCCTCAAGTACAGGAAACTGTTGTCATTGATCGGATTGATCGTGAAGAACTTGCGGGTTACAAACGACTAATTGCCTATATTGTACCGATTTTGGGCTATACGCTAAACTCTCGAAACCTCCGCCGTTTTCTAGAAAAAAGGTTGCCGAAGTATATGATTCCTACCGAGTTCATCCTATTGAAATCATTGCCCATTGATGAGAATGGAAGAGTGAATCGTCATAGTTTACCGCTAGCAGAGTCAATTAGCCTTGACTTAGCCATAGATTTTATCGCACCACGCACCACCACAGAGAGAGAAATTGCCCAGATTTTTATGGAGGTTTTGGAAATTAATCAGGTGGGTATCGATGACGACTTCTTTGAGTTAGGAGGACATTTTTTACTGGGAAACAAATTGGTGAATCGATTACTTATAGTCTTTCAAGTTAAGATCACCATAGTCGATTTATTTCAGTCACCCACCGTTGCGGGTTTAGCAGAGCGTATTGAGCAACTCCAAAATTTGACTGCTTCCGATAGCATATATAGCAATCCTAAATGATTTGTGAGAAAAAGCCATAGGTAAAAAGCTTTGGGAAATTAAAAATTTGTCGATGAGTAAAAAACTCAAAAAAGAACTTAACTGTCGCAAAAGATTTACATAAATGATAGAACTCGCGAATGAAGCGTTTTCCTTGTAACCAAATATCTTCAATAGGATTTTGTTTGGGATCGTTAGGAGCAAAACGGATACAAGTAATTTCCCAATCTGACTCGTCAAGTTCTCGATTGGTTAGAGCAAGATAATCTTTTACCTCTTGAGAACGATGATAACTAGCACCGTCCCAGATGATAGCAATTCGCTTGCCTTGATTCTGAMTTTGTAAATATTTTAGAAAAGCCACAGTACTTTCAGAATTACCCGCACTAGCCAATTGAATTACACATTCCTGTGTATACAGGTTCACAGCTCCATAATAGGTCTGTCGCTCTTTTTCATTAACGATGGGTATTTCAATCCGTTCTTGCTTTTTGCCCCACACATATCCACAAATATCTCCCCATAATAAATGGCATTCGTCAGCAAAAAATATCACTAATTTCTCAGTAATGATTTCATCACAATGCTTAGCTAACCATTCTGTAATTTCTTCCTTTTTTTTTGAATGATAGGGAGGTCTCCTTTGGGGTTATGCTTTTGTGTCTTTTTCCAGCTAATTCCCGCTTTTTCAAATATGGCATAATAGCTTTGCTTAGACTCAAATACTACGTTGTACTCATCCTCAATATATTCTTGTAATTCTACCAAGTTCCAATAATTCTTAGCCTGTAACCATATGTTAATAGCTTCGTTTTGCATTTCACTCAGATATCCTGACTTACCTTGATATCCTAGCAATAATCCTTCTAATCCTTGCTCTACATATATTTTCGTCCATTTGCTGATATATCCTGATCCCACTCCCAAAATATCTTTAATCTCCCGATGCTTATATCCTTCGAGATACATTTGTACCGATACACCTCTTTTTAGTTCTCTTGCATCCCGATTTGCCTCGATAAATTCTTGCAGTTCTTCTGTCATTTTTATCTTCTCTAAAAACATTTTTCCAGTTTCTACTTTCTCACAAATCATTTAGGATTGCTATATCCTTTAACTAATTAATGACGTTGAATAGCTAGAAGCGTAATATCATCAAATTGATCAGCTCCTCCAATATGATTGATGACATTTTTAGTAATTTCATTTAATAAATGACTAACCGAAGTAACTGGCTTAGTTAAAATATTTAATAATCTTTGATCGGAAAAAAATTCACCTCCTAAAGCCCGTGCTTCAGTTACCCCGTCTGTATAGCCAACAAGAATATCACCAGATTTTAAGTGAGCCTGTTCAACTTTAAATTTCATATTTGGCATCATTCCCACTGCAGGACCAGTAGAATTTAACTTTTGTAGAATCTCCCCCTCAGAATTAATGATAAATAATGGCTCATGCCCCCCATTGATGTAATATAAAATTCCCGTTAGTGGGTCTAGCACCCCAAAGAAAAGCGTTGCAAACATTCCTAAGTCGCCGTGATGCTCAGCTACATAATCATTGGTTAAAGCAACAGATTCTAATACGTTGATAGGCGTTAGTTCCGAAATATAATTACTATCAGTTAATTGATCGAACTTCGCAGACGAATCTAAGGTAATTTGTTGGTAGAAACTACGCATGGCTGTTTGAGATGCAAAAATCCGAATTAAACTCCGAAATAATGCCATGAATAAAGCCGCACCAACTCCTTTATCACATACATCAGCAATTACTAAACCCACATATTTTTCTAATACTGGGAAAGTGTCATAGAAATCCCCTGCAACCTGGCGAGCTGGTTTGAAAAATGCGGAGATTTCCCAATTAGGTATTTCAAGTAATTCAGGAGGGAGAAAATTAAGTTGCATTTCTCTTCCTTTTTCTAATTCAAGAGTCAGACTAGCTAAAAAGGCACTTTTAAGTTTGTTCGCTTCTTCTGCTTGTTCCTTAGCTTTTTTTAGTTCATGGGTACGTTGATCAACTCTTATTTCTAATTCTTCATTAGTTTTCTCTAGTTTATGAAAGGATTCCTGTAGTTGCTGGGACATATGATTAAAAAAGTATGCCAGACGACCTAACTCATCTTGGCGACTAACGTCCAATTGAATATCAAAATTTCCCTTGGCGATCACTTCTGTCGCACCCATTAAACGATCAAGAGGTACTGAAATTTGACGACGGATAATATAAATTAAAATCAGAATTGATGTAAGTAAAGAAAGAATAATAATGACGACAGTGGTACGACTATTATCATCAATCTCTTTCATGAAAATTGCCTTAGGAACAATAATGCCCACCGACCAATCTAAATCTAAATTTTGGTTGATTCTATCGGCACTGGCAATATAGGTTTCGCCGTTAAAATCAAACTCGATCACCCGTGAGTCTTTTAAGTTAGTGAACCCACCCAATTGATTTTGGATGGCAAGCGCAGCTTTCTGAAGTTTCAAGTCTTTGCTTTGTGCTGCCTCAAACCGTTTGACTTGAGTTCCTTCTTTCTCAAACATCGGACTCGATGAGGTGGATGCGACTAGCCTACCATTGCTCTCTACCACAAAAACATGCCACTGATCGGTGGGGCGAGTTTCCAATATGTATTGCGAAATTTGCTTGAGCGAGACATTAATGCCGACAACTCCTTGCAAGTTACCTTCAGAGGTATAAATGGGAGTTGCCCTAGTGGTACTCAGTTCCCCATCAGTGGTACTGACAAAGATAGAACTCCAGATTGCTTTACCAGATTGCTTTGCCGCAATATACCAAGGACGAGTACGATGGTCATAAATTTCATTGGCAATCACTTTGCCGCGCGATCCATTGTTGTTTAGCTCATAGGTGGGACGGTTGGGATTGTTATTATCTTCACGGATGCGTAACAAGAACTTGCTATTGTTTCGGTGCTCAATCCCCACCATCGTCCCATTCTCGTTACCGAAAAAAAGAATATTTTGAGTATTTAATTCCTTGACCTTATTAAAAATATCTCTCTGAACTTGTTCTAGGTTATTAGGGTTCACAGCACCATTACTGAGGGCGATCGCCGTTGCTTGGTTCACCCACACCGACTCACTCAGATAGGCATTAATTTTTTCTTCAACGCGATCGTTAAGATTTTCACATAACTCCCTCGTCAGTTTCTGCACTGCCTTTTCGCTACTAACAAAGGAAATCCAACCTGTCAGTCCGACTGCTACTGTAATTTGCAGACTGACCACAATCGGAAAAACTTGGCGAATCGAAGACATAGATGGATACCCGCAAAAGTTGAGAGTGCATGAACTATAGAAACAAACTACTACAAGATAATGGCTTTTAGCTAAGTATCAACTATGCTAGTAATAAGCCGTTAATCATTAATAGACGCTGGTGAATGTAGATTTAACTCGCTAATTTTAGAGGGTATTTGAAAAGTCAATATACACACATTTTTTAGCTAAAGCCAAACTTCTCAAACACGCTCTTAAGGATGAAATGTAAAGGTTTATGATGGGGCAAAGAATACTTCGTATGAGGTACGATAGTCAAGAAATAGCATTGCTGATTTAGGTATGATATCCCGATGCTTGCGACAGTGTAGTTCATTAAATCTACAAATCCCTTATTGGAATTAAGTTATTGGAATTAAAACAATCGTGGAAACTCTGACTTTACCTGTTCAACTTAGCTCTCTCAAGATCATAGGTCGATATATTATAGCTGTTTGCCAAGAAGCAGGAATTTCTTCTAAAAGAGCATATAAACTAAGACTAGCTGTAGATGAGTTAGTGACTAATATAATTGTTCACGGTTCTGCAAATTCTGCCGCGGAATCCATGCTTGAAATAAATACTGAAATTGATTCGGAAAACCTAAAAATTACAATTACTGATACTGGGTTACCTTACGATCCAAGGGAAAGAGTATTTGATGAATCAATTCTGAGTAAGCCCATTGAGGAACGACCTATAGGTGGATTAGGTATTTTTTTAAGTCTACAAAGTATAGACGGGTTTTCATATCAAACTACTGAGCAAAAAAACATAAGCTCTTTATGGTTAAGGAGAGATTGATAAAGACAAAATCAACAGTAATTCTCAATTTCCGTCAATTGTGCCGCGCAAGGCGCGGCACAATTGACGGAAATTGGACGTAAGTTTGATCGGAAAGCCTAAGTCTCCGAAAGTGTGGATTTCATATTGGTGATCATAAGGCTATAGCAACTTCATTGATGCTGACTTATACTAGCTTACTCATCATATTTATCCACAAGAATCAAACTCTGGGCAAAGCCTGTTTTTTCCAGAGTCTCTAAAATGAATTCTTGCGCTCCTACTACATAAATGTCCACATCTACCCCCATTTTTTGCTTGGAAAATAGCAAGACCCGCAAACCAGCGCTAGCCATGTATTCTAAGTCATGAACAAGCAAAACTAATCTTTTTACCTTTTGGGCGGCAGCCTTCTCAACTTCTACTTTCAAAACTGGAGCCGTAGCCGCATCTAATTCTCCTGCTAGGGTAATCTTTGCGACATCATCAATAATTTCTGAAGTTGCAGTAAAAGTCATGATTTTCGATCCTTGTGAATATTTGGGGATGGGCAGATTAGAGAAAATGAATAGATTATATAGATTAATACAATGCTTACTTGCCGACTAAAATCACCACAGAGCGATCGCCAACTAATAAACCCGATTGATCATCTAGCATAGGTTCAGTCCCAGGCAAATGGCTAGAAGAAAAAATTGCTCCAGTATTAGCAAATATATGCCACTGCAAAGACTGAGGTAAACTCGGAAGCTCAAACCACTGAGTTTGCCAATGCATATTCATCGCCACATAAATATAATTATCCTCGACGGTTCCTCCCTTAGCATGTTTTCCACAGAGCATAAAGGCGATCACCCGATTCCCCTCTGACCAGTCCGCATTCCAAGCCTTGGTACCATGCCAAGTAATATCAGCATAACCACTACCCACATAATCTTGATTACGGAAATGATTAGGATTACGCAGAACGGGATGCGATCGCCGAAAAGCTATACAGTGTTTAACAAACTCCAATATGTCAGGATTTTTAGTTTGCAGATGCCAATCCAGCCAACTTAGTTCATTATCGTGACAATAGGTATTATTATTTCCGTTTTGAGTTCGCCCAACCTCATCTCCCATCAGCAACATCGGTACACCTTGGCTAACCATGAGCATGGCGATCGCATTTTTGATCTGACGACGACGCAAGGCATTAATCGCTACATCATCGGTTTCCCCTTCCCAGCCACAGTTCCAACTATCGTTATCATTACTACCATCATTATTATTTTCGCCATTCGCCTCATTATGTTTGTGGTTATAGGAAACCAAATCCATTAAGGTAAAACCATCATGGGCAGTAATAAAATTAATTGAAGTAGCAGGAGCCCTTCCCGCCCAAGCATAAAGGTCTGGAGAACCTTGTAAACACTGAGCAATCTGTCCTACGGTGCCATCTCCCTTAAGAAATTTACGGATGCCATCTCGATACTTTCCATTCCACTCTGCCCAACGTCCATAGGCAGGGAAAGAACCCACTTGATATAATCCACCTGCATCCCAAGCTTCAGCAATCAGTTTACACTTTGCTAAAATTGGATCAAAAGCTAAGGACTCTAATAATGGAGGATTTGCTAACGGATATCCCCAAGGGTCTCGTCCCAAAATCGAAGCTAAGTCAAACCGAAATCCATCAATATGGTACTCAGCCGCCCAATAGCGTAAACAATCTAAAACTATATTTCGCACGATCGGATTATTACAGTTAATCGTATTACCACAACCACTAAAGTTAAAGTAATAACCCTCTGGAGTCATCATGTAGTAGGTCTTATTATCAATACCTCGAAAAGAAATAGTTGGACCACGCTCATTTCCCTCGGCCGTGTGATTAAAGACCACATCCAAAATTACTTCAATCCCATGTTTATGCAGTTCCTTGACCAAGTTTTTTAACTCATCAACCTGCATCCCAAATTTACCCGTAGCCGCATACCCCGCCTTCGGCGCAAAAAAGCCTACGGTACTATAACCCCAATAATTGTACAGAGTTTCTCCAGTTTGGGGATTGGGACGGGAATTCTCAAACTCATCAAACTCATATACAGGCATTAACTCAACGGCATTAACACCTAGTTCTTTTAAGTAAGGAATCTTATCCCGAATTCCCGCAAAGGTGCCTCGATGGGTTTCCTTAATTCCCGAAGATTCATGGCGCGTAAAGCTCCGCACGTGCATCTCGTAAATAATCTGATCCTCTGGAGGAATCTCTAAAGGACGGTCATTGCCCCAATCAAAATCATCAAAAGCAATTCTACCTCGGTGGTGATAAATATCCTCCCAATCGGGGATTACTCCCCACACATCTCGACCACCAATAATTTTGGCGTAGGGGTCTAATAAAATTTTACTAGGATCAAACCAATGCCCTTGCTGGAAGTTATTAGGACCATCCATGCGATAGCCATACTCTAGATTTTCATAGTCAAGATCAAATACGACCATGCAATAGACATTCCCAATCCGGAACTCATCGGGGAAAGGAATCTCTGCTAAGGGGGCTTTAGCATGTTTTTTAAATAAAACTAAAGAACAGGAAGTAGCATGACTAGAAAAAATCGAAAAATTCACTCCACCCGGAACTATAGTTGCACCGAAGGGTTGGGGTCTTCCTAATCGTAATTTAAAGCTCTCATAGGCATGAGTTGGATGAATATCAATACGTTCCATAATAGTTCTAGGCTTCCTAAGTTAAATTGGCTATGCCTTCTTCCTGAGTTGATGTGGTAGTAAAGAAATCTAAAAAACCTGTAACAGACATAGTGTCAATTAGTTCTTCACTTAAACCAACTAGGACTACCTTTCCTTCTTTAGTTGTGATTTGCCGATATAGGGAAAGGAGAGTGCGTAAGCCAGCACTGGACATATAGGGAACCCTAGTCATATCCAATAGTAAGCGAATATGGGGCTTCACTAACTCAGACACAAACTTAGTTACATCGGGGGCAGTACTGGCATCAATATCACCATCTAACTCGACAACCTGAATTTCTCCTACGGATTTTAGTTTAATATCCATTCACCATATCCTGTTCGTGTTGTTAGTATTAGAAATTAAGCAGTGGGGACGATCTGGACTTTAATTTTAACTCGATCCTGAGTATCAGGAAGCTTAACGGTTAAAGCGATCGCATCAAAGTCTGTATAAGGCTGCCCGTCAATTTCTACGGAGCCAATTTTAATGCTATTAGGGGGCAAAATATCGGGAGAAACTCGTAAAATGCCATCGGAAAAACCTTTAGGAAATGGTTTGAAGTATAAATCTAAAGGCTGTTTGGTAATCAGAAGATTAGTATAAACTGCGGATAAATAGCATAACTCCGTAGAATGATAGGCTGACATGGAGTGAGACCCTTTATATCTCTCTGTTCCCATTAAATAGGGCATACCATTTGCCAAAACATTAAAATAAACAGCACCGTCATCATGATCGAGGAAGAAGGCATTGTAGAATGCAGCTACCTCACGGGCATGTTTTAGATAATCTTCACTCGGCAGGAGTCCATGTAGGATTAAATAGGCAAGAACAGCCTGTTCCTGTTGCCACCAAGCTTTACGATCATGCCAGACAAAGCTAAAGAAATCTTCGCCAGGTTGTTTTGTGCGCTCAACTACGTCGTACCATCCTCCCCTCTGGCGATCGCTGCCAGCCTCTGGCATTAGTTCCGCAATCTTCTGAGCAAGGGCAACATAGCTATCCTTAGGCTTGAGACTTTGCATCCGCATTAAATTCCAAGCAATTTTGAGATTATGTCCCACGACAGCCCGATTTTGCTGCCATCCCCAAGACTGGTCTTTATCCCAATTTTCAAAGAATTTTTCTTGGACAAACGGACTATTTTCATAGTCTTGGAAATACTTTTCAATCGTATCAAAAGTATCTTCTAACATATCTGCATATTCTTGGCGACCAGTTCCCAAAAACAGATTAATTAAATAAGCAGGAGCATGATCACCTACGGAATTCCAATTTTTACGAGCCTGATTCCGACCCATAGATGCGGCCCGTGGGTCGAGGGTCAAAGGATCAATATGGGAAAAATAACCACCTTGTTCTCGATCTAAGTAGAACTTATTAAATAGATCGATAGTCATCTCCGCATCTTTTAAAATGCGTGGATCACCCGAAATTCGATAGGTTTGAATAGGTCCAGCCAAGGCATAGATTTGCTCATAAGCGGGGATGCAATCGTAGTCATCATCAAACTCGGAGGTTAATAACTTTTGTTCTCGATTTCCCGTCACCTTAATGCCGTGATACCAGTAAATCAGGTCTTCATCTGGATCATAAAAACGCATATGATTGCGTAAATATTCCGTACCCAGTTCCGCCCCTTCTAAAAATTGATCTTCTCCAGTTAATAGATATGCTGAAGCGAGTCCATAAACCAAACGAGAAACTGTATCTGTTTCCTGTAAGTAGTCATCCTTCTGCTTTTCGCCCGTCAGCTTCAGCATTGTGCGATATTCTCGGTAGTCAATGGGCTGATTCGGATAATTAAATTGCCACTTTAGATATTTATCAGCGATCGATCGGATTTGATTGATCCACCAGTCTGGTTCTTCATGACGGTACTTATCAGGGGCATCTCCAGGAAAAACAAGGGACTTAGCTTCAAATTTATGATCGTCTCCTTTAGGGTAAAAAACACCATAGGCAAAAATATGTTGACCAGGCTTTAATAACTCATTTAACTGTTCAGTTGCATCAATATACCCTTCCTCTAAGTTTTGACTAATGCGACCATAGGTCGTTGAGCCAATATAGGCTGTATATTCGATTCCTTCAGAGGTTTTGATACCGAAATTTTTATCACTGCGATTAAAGTGGGTGACATAGCCTGTAATAAGGTCTGAGAAAGAAAAAGGAATCTGACTTGGCATTTGGTTTTCCTAAATAGAACTAAAATTGGTTGTTAACTTAATAATTGGGACATTTAAGGAAGAGTTTTGTCCAGCTAAAATCGCTGTGACATTTACCTCATAAGCTTTAGGGCTAGCCCAATTCCCCTATCAAGGCGCAAAAATAGCGGACGTAGATTTGCTGTTTTGCCTTCAAAAATCTACTTTATTTGACCTTCGATATGAAATTATTTATAGATCTATATCGCTAGAATCACTCAAGTTTGTTAGTCACCAGCAATTCTCATTACGGAAATTTTGTCTTGATTTGGCTGAGACTATTGCGACTATTATCAATAGTGTTTATTGAAAAGCATATGTATTAGTTTTAAATTTAATAGCTTAGAGAAACCAAAAGTCATAATGAGAATTGTATGTTAGTCACCTTAACAGTCGTAGGCTAGATCACTTACAGTATAAAGTGTCCCGCCTTAAATTGCTAGGCGTTGCACATATTCATAATGATCAAGGAAAAATGGGAAAGGATTTTTGATCTTTACGTTTGAGGTAAAAAAGCAGTAAACGGATCGAAATCGGCAACATTTCCTTATCACTCATCTGTTGTTGTATAGCACCTTGATGATTCATCGCTCGGAGAATGTCATCACATGGGCAATAAATCGCTATAATTTCATCATTCATTTTTCTTGCTGCTACTCGGCTTTTGTCTTTTGTAGCAGTATTTTTTCTTGTTACCATAGGTAGCAACTTGGGTTATGATTAATCAGGTTTACTTGCCTAATTGCAGTAATTCTATATTTTCAAAAAATTAAGTTCAAAAAAAGTAAAGAATTAACTGCAAACAACTAAAGACTATAACAAGGTTAATCATTTTCTTCTGTAAGTTAAGTAATTACTATCTTAAAGTATCTTTAATATGAAATCGATGCTATTTAAAACAAAGCCCAGTAGTTTGGCTTCTATTTTTTTGGCTGTCATAATTGCCTGCATTAGCTTTGTATTTTGTGCTTCAGCAAGCTGGGCAGATAATGCTAGTGAACTTGTAATCGTAGCAGGGAAAGTCAAGGTAAAACCTGAAAAAGAAAAGGAATTTATTGATTTTTCAGAAAGCTTAATTGCACCTTCAAGGGCAGAGACGGGGGCAATATCCTATAGTTTTTACAAAGATGAAACTCAAGATAATGTCTTTATTTTTTATGAAGAATGGAAAAACCAAGCAGCCTTAGACTATCATTTTCAAACTTCTTATTTTAAAGAATTTGTTAAAAAAGCACCTGATTTATTAGCAGAGCCACCTGTAATCAAGATATTTCATGTGGCATCTCTTAAAATCCTAAACTAGAAACGATTTACCTTGGTTGCTAAGAATTAGATGGGTCTTCTGAGTTCTTGGGGTAAATCGTATGAAACAATACAATTATGAGTTCTTTAGCTTATCTCAAAACCATGCTGAGAGAAGGTTTTGTGTTTCATAAGTGTCGCTTATTCCCCCAAAAACAGAATAGCTGAATAGATAAATATTTAAGTTCAATATGAAAAAATATTTTAAGTGGTTGATTAGCTTAATAATTGCCTTCACAGCAATTCTTGCTTTTTCAATAGTTTTTATAAGTTTTTTGCCACTACCACAACTTGAGTCTGTAGAGGCTGCGGAAGTATCAAAATTTAAAACCTTGGATAATTTTCCAACGCCCAAAATAGAAAATCCTGAGCTTATTCTGGGCCCTGCAGGAGAAATATTTGAGTTTAGCACTTGTAATCGCGGTGATTTAGGATTTACGATCGCCAATGCCCAAATTCCCGCAGGAGCTGGACCATTGCCCCATATTCACCATTACACCAATGAGTGGTTCTGGACTCCTGAAGGTAATTTAGAACTATTCCAAAGTGCCAGTGAGTATCCTGATTTGAATAAGCCAGCTACTAACGATCAGGCGGGACGAACCACTCTTTATACTGTGGATACTAGCCCTAATCAGGTGGTCTATAGTCCTAAGTATCATGTGCATGGGTTTGTCAATACCAGTAACAAAACTCGCCCCCTAACCTTTGTGTGGATTAAAGATCAAACTTCACCGACATATCCTTTGAATGATGGTGGGATTCGTGAGTATTTCCAAGAAGTGGGAATTCCTATTAAAAATATTGAGAAATTGCCACCAATTACCGATGAGTCAAAGAAAAAATTTGTGACTCTTGCTCCTAAGTACGGCATTAATCAAAGTAATTATTTTCTGAAATATGCTTCTGCTGTGTCTGGTCAACCTCCCGTAGCTTTGGCAAATTTAACTAATGATCAAGATTTAACAAGGATTATTGATGCGATTAATGCTTATAATCAGGGCGATCAATCTGTGAAATGTTTTTAGATTTTTCAAAAATATCTAAAAATTAATTAGGGAATTTCAACTTGGAAGTAAAGGAATAGATCCATGAGTCAAGAATTAGGATTTGCATTTTTAGGTGGTTGGTTGCTTGGTGTGATTTTTACTTTTTTTAAGCTTCCTTTACCAGTTCCTCCTTTTCAAGGTTTAGTTGCCGCTGCCGCCGTTTTACTCGGTCAAGTAACTTACAATTTCATCAAAGAAAGATTTGCTCTTTAATGCCTTTTTTGTTCTTCTTTACACCCTTTCAAGCAGAACCACCCAATGTTAAAAATTAAAGCTTGGTCTGTTGTTTTTTTCTTGGCGATCGCTGCCTGTAGCATTTTTTTCTTTCAATCCTTTGTCGCCTCTGCCAAGACAGTGGACACGATCGCAGATATTCCTACGCCGAAGGTTGAAAAACCTTCGCTGATTCTCACTCCAGCGATCGAAATTTTTAACATTGCTTCCTGTTCTACCAAGGATATGGGCTTTTCCATTGCTTCGGCGAAGATTCCCCCTGGTGGTGGACCAATGCCTCATGTTCATTACTTTATCAATGAGTGGTTTTGGACTCCTGAAGGAGGAATTGAACTTTACAGTAGCGCTCGCGAGTATCCCGATATTAATCACCCCCCCACCCAAGATGGCGCAGGGAAGACTGATTTATACATGATTAATATGCAGCCTCGGCAAGTAGTGTACTCTCCCAAACACCATGTGCATGGCTTTGTGAATAGCACCACCAAAACCCTACCGATCACTTTTGTATGGTTGAAAGATAAAGTTGCCCCAGATTTCTCCTTTAATGATGGCGGGATGCGCGAATATTTTACGGACAGTGGGGTAACAATCACCGATCTGAATGATCTGCCTCAGGTAACAAATACTTCTAGGGCAGCATTTGTCAATCTTGCGCCTGAGCATGGGATCAACCAAAGTTCTTACTTCCTGCAATACGTCAGTACGATCTCGGATCAGATTCCCGATGAACTTGCCAAGCTTAAGAACGATCGCGACCTCAGGAAAATTGTTCAGGCAATCAAAGCCTTTAATCAAGGGGATAAATCTGTGAGCTGCTCATGAGTTTAATACCTGCGTCGCTGAAGTTTGGTGTGCATACCTTCATCTGGAAAAAAGAATTTGCAGGAGAAGAGGCGTTTATCTTTGAGCAAGCAAAGTCTTGGGGATTTGCTGGTGTGGAAATCTCCACCCATTTATTTGACCAGATCGCTCCCGATACGGTTCAGGATTATCGCGATCGCTATGGATTAGATATCACTTTCTGCACCAGTATGCCCAATGGTTTATCGCTTGCCGCCCATGATCAGCAGATTCGGGATCAGTCCATTGCCTATATTCAGAAGGCGATCGCCTTCTGTGAGGCTTGTGGCATAACTAAACTGTCAGGGCCACTCATTCATCCAGTGGGTTATTTGACTGGCTACCCTCCCCAAGAGTCAGAAAAAAACTTCCTCATAGATAGTCTGGCTCAAGTAGCCGAATCTCTATCCCCAACAAAAATCAAGCTAGCTCTTGAACCTCTTAATCGCTTTCAAGGCTATATCTTAAATACAGTAGAACAAGGAGTAGAAATTTTAGAAACCATTGGCTCCCCTCAACTGGGTTTATTACTAGACCTATTTCACATGAATATTGAGGAGAAGGATGTTCTATCGGCTTTTAGATTAGCGGGCGATCGCTGCTTTCATATCCATGTTAGTGCTTGCGATCGCGGCACTCCTGGAACTGATACTTTCCCTTGGTCACAATGGTTTGAGACTTTGCATGAGCTAAATTACCAAGATTGGGTGGTGATTGAGAGCTTTAACTTTCATGATCCAGAGCTAGCAACAATGGCGCGAGTCTGGCGATCTCTGGCTCCTAGTAGTGAGTATATTGCCCGTGAAGGGCTAAAGTTTCTGACTCAAACCTATAGTTCTCTTTAAGCATAAATAATCAGAATGGATAATCAGCATGAATAATATGAAAGAAACATTTATTCCTATTCCCTTACCGTCAGGATTTCAACATACTTTTACTGCGGTTGCTGATGTTACTTTACATGCGATCGAGGGAGGGACAGGTACGCCTCTATTATTACTGGGGGGCTGGCCGCAAACCTGTTATGCTTGGCGACTTTTATTAGAGGAACTAGGTAAATCTTTTTATGTGATTGCCCTCGACTTAAGAGGTCAAGGCGATTCTGATATCCCTGAGGGAGACTATGATTGTGCTACGGCTGCCCAAGAAGCGATCGCCTATTTAGCTCAAAAACAAATCACTTCCTTTTACTTAGTTGGTCATGATGTGGGGGCATGGGTTGCCTTTACCATACTCAAACTATTTCCTGAAGCTATTCAAGGTGCAGGTTTAATTGATGCTGCGATTCCTGGTTTAGTTAGCACAGATTTCTTCTCTGTTGTCAATGCCGCCAAAGTTTGGCAATTTTACTTTCATAAAAATAGTGATCTAGCATCAGATCTAGTGCAAGGGAAAGAGAGAGAATATCTATCTTGGTACTTTACCAACAAATCCATTCGCAAAGAAAATCTCTCTCCTGATATCATTGATTTTTATGTGAGTTACTATAGCCGTCCCCATGCTATGAAAGCAGGATTTTGGTGGTATTCCTGCATTGATGACAGCATTAAAACTAACACCTTATCCCCTGAGACTCGCTTCTATCAACCGATTTTTGCTATGGGTGGAGAATTCGCGACTAAGACTCTCATTTATCAAGGCTTAGCTCCCTACTGCGATAAAATTACCAGTTATGTTGTGGAAAACTGTGGACATTACATTCCTGAAGAAGCACCCGAAGCGATCGCCCAAGCCATCTTTGCAACTTTTATAAATCAATCTAATACTTAACCAATATTTAAAAAGAGGATAGACTCATGAAATTCTCCCGTAAAAACTTTTTATTAATGGCAGGTGCAACCTCATTAACCGCTCTAGGAGCAGAAGCCCTAAGTGAGAACGATCACAAAGCCTCACTTCCTGACCTAGAAACCGAATTAGAAAAGGTCTTAGGTCTTTCTGGCGAATATGGGAAAAATTATGGGAAGTCGAAAATCAAAGCCTTCCATCTTCATAATCAACCCAAATCTAGTCCCTTACATCAAAACCTAGAAGCTCTCTGGTTAGATGTTTTTGAGAAAACTAATGGTGAACTTTTTGTTTCTCCTCTTCCTCAAGATGCCTCGCTTCAAGGTGGTGATCCCCAAGCTGTCAGGTTAGTATCAACGGGACGATTTGAGGTTGTAAGTGTTGCGGCTCCAATTATTGATAAATTATCGCCAGATGTTGTTGGCATCCAGAATTTATCGTTTATCTATCAATCTTCTCAAGAAGTTTTTGAAATAATCAATCAACCTATTTTTGCCAAAATTCTCGATCACTCAGTTGCTAAATATAACCTCAAGTACTTATCCAATGGTACGTTTGATAATGGTATGCGTGTCATTACATCTGTCGAAGCCAAACCCATTTATAACTTAGATAGCTTCAAAGACTTAATTATTCGGATTCCCCCATCCTATGATTTTCAGCAAGCAATGCAAGCCCTAGAAGCTAATCCTAAGTTTTTTACGATGAATGAAGTCTATGATGTTCTTAAAAATCGGATTGTAGAAGCTCAAGAAAACCCATTATCAGTAGCAAAAGGATTTGCCCTGCATGAAGTTACTAAATATTTGAATATGACTAATCACGCTTGGTCAGGCTATAACACTTTTTTTAACTCTAACTTTTGGAATAAGTTGTCTCCATCTAACCGAAAGGTCATTTCAGAATTATTACCCATATATCAGGCAAAACAAATTAAGGCACAGGGAGATTATAACTCTGCTGTTTATAAGGAATTGACAACAAAATATGGTATGACTGCGACTCAACCCGACTGCTCTAAAGCAGTGCAAAAATTGATTCCTATATATAAGTCAATTTATAGTCAACTTAATTCACAGGCAAAATCACTAATTAACTCTAAGTTAGAACAAAAAACTGGAGTTAAATTTAGTTAATTATAGTTAATTATGGGCATGTTAAAAAAACTTCTGAATCTTTTTAATAAAAACTTTACTCAAAAGAGATTAATTTTATTTTTATTTTCTCTGATTTTTTTAGGTGGATTTGAAACTTCTCAGTCTCTAGCCCAAGAGCAAGATTTTATTATCAAAAAAGTTGACTTAAGTCGATATGGTAGCCCTAGTTTTATTGATCAAAGTCGAACTAATAAACAATTAGTAGTAGGTTTTCAAAACTGTAATTTAGTTATCCTTAATAGAGGTTTAGAGTTAGAAAGAAATGTTTATTTAGATAAATGTGGCAAACTTTTCAAGTCTAGGTATGGAGTATTTGATAATCAGACTATAATTTCTTCAGCAATATATTCTGGTAATGCATCACTTGTAAATGCCGATAAGAGTTTTTCGATTCCAATCCATAAAGCTGCTGTCACGGATTCATTTATTACTAATAATTACTTAATATCTTCTTCCGATGATGGGTCAGTTCAAATTAATATTTTAAATAATTTACTAAAGAATAAAGTTAATAGCTATAAAATATATCGCTCAATTGGGGTTGCTAGAAATTTAGCAGTTTTCCCTGCAAATGCAGTCACGACATCTAAAGTTGTAGTTAGCTATGATAGTGGAGAGATTGCAGTTCTTTCTCTAACAAAAGATATTTCTACAAGGAAAGCAGATTCCGTAAAATTTCAACCAATAGAAAGCCGAATTAATGCTTTAAAATTTTCTCAATCAGGCGATAAGTTAATCGTTGGGTATTTTACAGGTGACTTGGTAGAGATAAATATTACTAATGGTCAATTTAGGAAGCTTTTGCAAGTTAGTTCTCAAATTAGTAGTCTTGATATCAGTCCCGAAAATATTATTGTGATCGCTGATGACAAAGGTTATGTCAGGATTATTTCATTAATAACAGGTAGGGTTTTACAAGAACAGAAAATATCATCCGTAGGAGTTACAGGGATTCTGTTTATTGATGATAAGACAATCCTAGCAACTGATGCTGCTGGGTATTTATATCAATTTAGTCTAACTAAAGTAGGTAATTAATATTAACCGTAAGTTTAACTGCGAACTTAACAATTTAAAACAACTATTTTAAATTATTCTGTAATTATTAAATCGATTCCATTTATGATATATATAATAACTAACTTAACTTCTAGATTCTAGATACAGATGATTGAAGCTTTCAAAATATTTCTGAATTTTAATTAAGTGCAAAAAGCTGTAACTATCAATATAATGTGAAGCGGAGAATAAAATGCCTTACGAAAATGCTGTGCTAGATGATAAGGACCTCCAAGCAGGTTTATCTGCAATCAATCCTAAATTTGGAGACTTCGTTACCCGTGTTGCAGGAGAAGCTTGGGGTTTACCTCTCATCGATCAAAAAACAAAAGCCTTGATTACCATCGCAGTTGACCTAGTTAATAACACTCAAATAGGCGTTGGTAGTCCCTTTGAAGCCCATGTAAATATGGCACTCAAACAAGGTGCAACCCGCGAAGAAATTGAAGAACTCTTGTTGTTCACGGCGGTATATGCTGGCTTCAACAAATCCGCTAGTGCCTTCGGTGCGCTCAATCAAATTCTCGACAACTCTAATTTAGATTAGACTAGAATCATTGCACAGTATACCTTACATCTCGAAAGAATTTATCTGTAAAAAAATGAAAAAAAGGACTAACTACTACAAAGATTTATCTGCTGATTATTCAAAACCTGGACTAGTTTCTGAAGAATTAAAGACAAAACTTATAAGTGATGCCGAGACGTTTATTCTCTTAAAAGAAGCAACCTTACCTCAAATCGGAGATAATTATACTACTGCCCAAATTGAGCTAGAAAATAAAGAATGGTGGCCCACCCACTGTGAAGCTCTCAGACAAGGTAGAGGTGATTTATTAACTGGTGAATATCGAGATGATTTAGTTTATCTTTGCCAAGATGGACCTTTTCATGGATTAGTGGAACAGAAAGAACGAGAACAACATTGGTGGGCATTAATTGCTCAACCTGGTGTGACCATGTGCTGGCCCATTGTGCAATTTTGGTCAGAATTCGTCCACTTTGAGTGGAAATGTGTCGATGATGAAACCAATGAAACCCTTGCTAAAGGCATGGTTTGCTGGGTAAGACGTGGACACCGTGGCGGTTGCTACTTTAAGAGCGAACAATTGACATTCTATAGGGATGTCTTTGCTGCCCCTGAGTTACTAACACTAATCACTACATAGAAATATTTCGAAAAGGATTACCAAATAATTCTTTTCGAAATATTTCTATGTATTCAACAAACCTTAAATAGGCTGTAAAACTGACCAAGTCAGTTAAAGGAAATCACAGACAATCAAAGCTAATCAATGGTAATCACAAGATATGACTCAAATCAAAGGCAAAATTGGCGTAATTATTGAAGACCATTTCGATCAAACTGAATTTCGACTTTTTAATGCTCACTTCCCTGAGTATGGCTATGAAGTAGAATATATCTCTCATCTTTGGGGACAGCCTGCCTTACATTTTGGCGGGAATCCTGATGATGGTATTTACGATCCCATTGAAAAAGTTACGGTCACAACAGAGATTAATTCCATTAATCCAGATGACTATAAAGGATTTATTTGCATTGGTGCCTATGCCACAGATCGGTTGAGATATCAGGCTACTGTGAAAAAAGGTCAAAAGAATCAAGCTCCTGCTGTTGCGTTTCTACGCAAGGTAATTGACAATCCCAAGATTAAGCTCGGTACAATTTGTCACAGTCTATGGCTGTTCTGTGCTGATTCCGATTTAATTAGAGGTAAAAAAGTTACCTGCGCCCATAATATTATTTGCGACGTAGAGAATGCTGGTGGTGATGTGATTTACGAAGGAGATGCTACCGCAGATTTAGTAATTGACGGTAATTTGATCACAGGTAAGCACCCGGGTGTAACTATGAAGTTTATTGAAACCTTTGTTAAAGAAATCGAAACTGTATCTTAGTGTGTGTAACCGTCCAATAGCCTACAGAAAAATCAAGTGTCTAGGATTATGTATAAGAGGCTGATGAACAGTAGGAATTAGAGAATGATGCTGCATCCGCAGTCGAGCTGCCAGACAAGATTGCGTCAGAAAATCCAAGATGGAACGTCCTTGTAGTTTCAAAGAATGATTGCCAGTCAACATTCTCGTCACAAACTCACTCCCAGACTGAGCCCGAGAACCAAAGCTGAGATTACGCCAAATTACGGCGGGACGCAAAGCACGTTCTGCGGAATTATTCGGGTATGGCAACGATTCGTGTAAAACTGTATCACGACAGGCTTAAGATGTAGATATAGTGATGTTTTTAGAGATTTGCTTTTTGCAGCCTTGATTGACAATCTTAGAACGTAAGAATGCGGGTTTGAGTCACCCTAAAGCTAGAGAAAAAGCCTTCATGATACAAAATTGCACGAATCGTTGTCATACCCGTCTATCAGCAACATACGGATGCAACGGGGCAAGTATTTACACCTGAAGCGGTTGATTTAGCTTTTTATTTGATGCAGGGACAACCTTGGCTAGTCAATGCGATCACTAAGGAAATTGTTGAATACATTACAAAAGATCCTGCAATTCCTATTACTCCTGAGTTGGTGAATGAGGCTAAGGAGATTCTGATTAGAAGACAGGATACACATTTGGATAGTCTGGCGGAGAGATTGAGGGAAGATAGATAGAGTCAAAGCAGTGATTCAGCCGATTCTCGCTGGGCAGGAACTGCCAGATGTGACACAGGATGATATTCGCTACGTTTTAGATTTAGGGCTTTGTACTTATGTAGGGCTTGCTGAAAAAGGCAGAAACAGTTGCAATCAGTAGTTTTCAAAGGTTGCACAAGCTGATAGAATGCAAGGAAAAAGCCCAAAAGCAAGAAAAAAACTTGCATCAATAAAATTTTATGTACCGAAGTTTCGCAAAAGGGCAACTATCATTCGAGAACTTCTATCTTCCATTTAATGGAAAACTGTCAGGAGAGAATCGATGTGTAAAGTTAGCGGAACTAATCCCATGGGAAAGTTTTGAGAGTGAATATGCCGAACAATTCAGCGCAGGAGAAGGAGCACCAGCCAAGAGCTTTCGGATGGCACTGGAAGCACTAATCATCAAAGAGAAACTAGGAACAAGCGATAAAGAGACAGTAGAACAGATCCGAGAGAATCCATATTTGCAATACTTTTAAGGATATCAGAATACAGAGACAAAGCACCATTTGAAGCCAGCATGATGGTACACTTTCGCAAACGATTGAATCTAGACTGGAGTTTAGACTAAAAAAGGTAAGAAAGGCAGAGTAAAAGAGATACAAACTGCCTAAAGTAGATAAAAAAGAAAGACATATCTACAGCCATGATTATTGACAAACTACAGGAATTTCGTCAACAGGTATATGGATTTTTAG
>NZ_NDHW01000016.1 GCF_002251945.1 Pseudanabaena sp. SR411 | reverse complement strand
TAGTTCACAACTGGGTGAGACCTCATGTGGGCTTGGGTAAGAATAAGACTCCTGCTATGGCGATCGGACTTTTTTATCGTCCCGTTTCTATGCTGGAATTATTATCCTCAAGTGGATTTCATTGCCTCACTAATTAACTCACCAGTGCCATTACTTGCAGAGTGATGGATATATCATCATTAAAAAGATTTCATAATTAAATCTAAAACCATGCCAAAAATTAATTGCCTACCTGACAATCGTTCTATAGAAATCAACAAATCAGATACAGTTTTAGAATCTTTATTAGCCAATGGAATTGATCATACACATGTCTGCGGAGGTAATGCTTATTGTTCTACTTGTCGAATCATGATTTTAAATGGAGTGCAGAATTGCAGCTCTCCAACTAGTGCAGAGCGCACCTTAGCAAAAAAGCTAGACTTCCCAGTTCATATTCGGCTTGCTTGTCAAACAAAGGTTACAGGCAATGTTGCTATTCGCCGAATGATAATTGACAATGAGGATATTGATATTCTTGAAGGTCAGCTTGCCACTGGTGCTGATAATAGCGATCGTAATGTTGCCCTACTAGTTGCTACAATTCGGGGGGCAACTAATTTTGATGAGGTGAACTTTCACTACGATATTGTCTATATCATGAGCCGTTATTTCCATCGAGTCCAGAAAGTAATAGGAAAGCACGGTGGAATTATTCCTAATATTATGGGTGTAAGAATTATGGCAGTATTTGGATTTGAGAAGAACAGTAGCATGGTAGCAGAGAGAGCCGTGTGGGCAGGGTTAGAAATGCTTAAAACAATAGAAGATTTGAATATTTTCTTAAAAAAATTATCCTATCATCCACTGCATCTGAGTATAGGAATTCATTATGGAGAAGCAGGGCTATTTCATTTTAAAGATGCGTTTGAGAGTATCAAGACCAAAAGCACACTTGCGTTGAGCTTGAGCCATATTATCAAAGAGGTTAGAACGGTAGAGATTGATGGCAAAGTTGCGTGCAACTACCCAAGTAT
>NZ_NDHW01000163.1 GCF_002251945.1 Pseudanabaena sp. SR411 | reverse complement strand
GCCAAGACAATAATGTCCCATAGTCGACTCCTAGTTCCTCGGCTATGTGTTGGGTCGTTTGTCCTTGTAAGAATCCACGCAATATCAGCACGATCTGACCACAGGTGTAATGGCTTCCTGATAAGTCTGTCCCTGTAAAAATATGGAACACTTTCCCACATTCCCGACACTTGTATTTGACGATTGGTGCACGTTGGCGATCGTGTGGCGCTTGTCCTGCTGGTATTGCGTGTCCACTTGGACAATGCAAACCCTGCGGATGCAGGATCTTTAATAACCATTCATAGCACGCTTGTTCATCTAACAATTCGGTCAGGGGAAATTTGATCATCGCTTCTCTGTCGATTCATGAAAATGACTTCCTCCTATTTTGCCATTTCACCTACTTCCCCAGATGAGCGAACTGTCTTGAATATGCTCTGAAACTCTCTGCCACTGTAGATTCTCTACAAATTGACGACCACAGTCCCGACATTGATAATTTTATTTTCCATGGCGAGTACTACTGTTTTTCACCACGGACACGGACTGGCAGGATAGACCTTCAATTCTCATTATGAAAATTTTGTCTTAATCTGGCGACACTTATTGAGAATAGCCGCAATAGCTATCCTTGAAAACCCTATGCTTTCGTTCAAAAATTGATGGACTAGGCAAATCAAAAGTCATAATGAGAATTGCTGTTGTAGCAGCTTTTTTATAGCTATAGTTAACAAATTGGGCTAAACTATATAAACAGATTTGGCTCTTATGGTTCTGGAGTGGCAACTGTATAACCAGATACAATAGCCGTATGTTTGACAAGGATTAAGTCATTAGTGGGAACAGCTTTCATCATATTAGCCGCGCTTATGCCAAAATACCCAGAAGAGCCACAGATTTTGTAATCTCGATCTTTTTATTCAACAACATGGCTCTTGTAAATACTGCTTTAACATTACAAGATTTACCTGCTCCACCAGAAGGAAAAACAGGGTGGCCTTGGACAGAGCAGACAGAAGCATTACCTGACAAGATGCCTGATTGTTCTGATTGGCCCCGTATTAGTATTGTTACTCCTAGCTACAACCAAGGACAATTTATAGAAGAAACAATTCGCTCAGTTCTACTACAAGGTTATCCTAATCTTGAGTACATCATTATTGATGGTGGTAGTACTGATAACTCAGTTGAAATCATTAAAAAGTATGAACACTACCTTACCTATTGGATTAGTGAATTAGATAGAGGGCAATCTCATGCAATTAATAAAGGCTGGGAAAAATGTACAGGTAATTATCTTGCTTGGATGAATTCAGATGATTGCTACTTAGCTAATGCTTTAATCGATACAATGAAGATATTTCTAGAATATAACTGCGATTTGATTTATGGAACTACTTACATTGGTTCTTCTATAGAAGAAAAGAAACTTATAGAAGGAAAAAGAATAAAAGACTTTAAATTAAAAAACTTACTTAAATTCTTTTATAGCGTTGAGTATATTATTCCATCTCAATCAGTTTTTATGGCTAAATCTATATTAGAAAAAGTAGGCTTTCTTAATGAAAGTCTACATTATTGCATGGATTTAGACCTGTTTGTAAGAATTCTTCTAGCAAATCCAGTAGTTTATAGAAATTCAAAGCCAATTTGTTTTTATAGAACTCATGATATGACTAAAACAACTACACAAAATCAGCCTATGAGAAACGAAGCGATAGAAATAGCAAAAAGATACTCGTATTTTTTGCAAAGACAAGACTGGCAAAAAATATCAAGATTGATACTATATTCTCAACATTTGAGAGATTATAGTACAGGGATTAGGAGTAAAAAAACAAATAATTTGTTAAGAACATTCATAGAACTACCTTTAGAATCTTTAACAGATACTCGCTTTCTAGGTCTAATTAAGAGGGTGTTATTTAATATTGATCTCGTCTAAATTATACAACAAGGAAATATCTGTTTGATTCTTTTAAACACAAAATCCATACCTTTAGAACATGTTATTTTCAGTAATAATTCCTACCTGCCATCGTAATGACTTACTGGCAAAATGCTTAGATCATCTTGCTTCTAATGTACAAACTTTAGCAGCAGAAAATTATGAAGTTATTGTGACTGACGATGGTTCTCAAACTACTGCTGAGGAGATGATTAAGCTTTATTACCCTTGGGTAAAATGGATCTCTGGCGCACATAAAGGCCCTGCTGCTAATCGCAATAATGGAGCAAAGTATGCTCAAGGTGAATGGCTAGTCTTCACAGATGATGATTGTTTGCCTGATCCACAGTGGTTAGAAACTTATGCTAAAAATATTATTAGCGAAATGAATTATTTAGTCTTAGAGGGAAGAACTTATGTAGATCGCCCACGCAAGAGTTTAGCTGAGACTTCACCTATAAATGAATCAGGAGGATATTTATGGTCTTGTAATTTTGCAATACAAATGAAACTTTTTGAGTCTATTGGTGGTTTTGACGAAAGATTTCCCTATGCTGCTATGGAAGATGTAGATTTAAGATTAAGATTAGAAAAATCAGGACATAAATTTATCTTTATAAGAGATGCTTCGGTCTGTCATCCTTGGCGAAATAAAGGAGGTTGGAAAAAGCTAAAACAACATCAGGAATCCACACTAATTTATTTGTCTATTCACCCAGATGAATCATTAAATATAAATTCTACATCTTATTTTATGTTAGCATTACGCGGCATGTTTAAAGCTACAATCCCAGAGGTTCTAAAATTAAATTTACGTGGGATCAATGAAGCTTTTCTAGAGCATCTTTCATGTTTACAAATGGTTGTTATATTAAGAAGATTTTAGGATGAATTAAATCACGAATTTAGTGGTTTAATATACTTAAATACTTTTTGAACAATGAAACAACCTACTTTGCAAGATAACTGGCTTAATAGCTGGAAATCTAGTTTTTCGTACGATTTATTAGAAATATATGGATCATTAGACATTCCTGGATATGCTTATGCCTATAGAAACCGACGAAAACACACCTTAGAGTTAATTCAAAAAGTTGCAAAACCTGGAGCTAAAATTCTAGACGTAGCAGCGGCGCAAGGAAATTTTACGTTGTCATTGGCGGAACTAGGCTATGAAGTTACTTGGAATGACTTACGTGAAGAGTTAATCGATTACGTTAAGTTAAAATGGGAATCTGGCATTGTTCATTATTCACCAGGAAATATTTTTGATATAAACTTTGATGATCAATTCGACGTGGTTTTAATTACTGAAGTAATTGAACATGTAGCACATCCTGATGATTTCTTAAAAAGTATCGCTAATATGCTTAAACCAAGTGGACATATTGTATTAAGCACACCTAATGGAGATTATTTTAAAAATAACTTACCTAGGTTTTCTGATTGTCCTGATCCAAGTCAGTATGAAAAAGTTCAATTTCAGCCTAACTCAGACGGACATATTTTTTTACTCCATTTAGATGAAATAGAACAGTTAATAAATCACGCAGGATTAGTCGTTAAAGAGACTCGGCTAGTTACTAACTCATTAACTAATGGTCATATTAAGCTACATCATCTACTAAAGCTATTACCCAAATCTTGGGTTGAGACTTTTGAAGCATTCACTTATTCTATGCCTTTAGCAATCAAGTCCAAGTTGCATACAACTACTCTTGTTTTGTTAGCGGCATTGGTCAGTTAATCGGGGATAGGTGCGGAAACGCCTATTTCATGCCGACAAAAAAGACGCAAATACGTCGATCACGGTTTGACTGACCAGTGCCTTGTTAGCCCATGATAGTAATTGATTATGAGTGATTTGATTACTGTAATTTCTATTGTTTCCAGACTCCCGCCAGCGATTGATGGAGTTGGTGACTATGCATTAAATTTAGCTCGTCAACTTCGTAAAGATTTCAATATGCAAACTCATTTTATTGTTGGTAATCCAGAATGGAATGGCGAATCAGAAATTGAAGGATTTCCTGTTAGTCAAGTTATAGAGAATTCTGTAAATAATTTGGTTGAGTTGTTAAGCAGTGATCGCTTCTCATCAGTCCTATTACATTACGTGGGATATGGCTATGCAAAGCGAGGTTGTCCGTTCTGGTTAGTTGATGGTTTACAGCGTTGGAAAAGCTTATATCCACAGCGATCACTTATCACCATGTTCCATGAAATTTATGCTTCTGGCTTACCTTGGCAAAGTTCTTTTTGGCTATCACCGTTACAAAAGAACTTAGCAACAAGATTAGCTAGATTAAGCGATCGCATCGTTACTAGCAAACAAAGCTATGCCGATATACTTGAGAAGTTAAGCAATGGCAAACGTACTCAGATTAATTCTTTGCCAGTTTTTTCTAATATTGGTGAACCTGAGCAAGTTCGTCCGTTATCAGATCGCCAAAAACAGCTAGTTGTTTTTGGTGGTGTTGCGAAACGACTCAGAGTTTACCAAAAGTCTCAGGCATCTCTAGAATATGTTTGTCAAAGCTTAGACATTCAAGAAATTTTGGACTTGGGAACTCCAACAGGAAAAACTCCAAAGTTAATTGGAAATGTGCCGATCTTAGAATTAGGACAGCAACCTGCTGAGAAAATTAGTGCCATTATGGCAGATGCGATCGCAGGATTCTTAAACTACAATCCTGATTTTTTGGGTAAGTCAACTATTTTTGCTGCTTACTGCGCTCATGGATTACTCCCAATTAATGCTCAAGAAAATAATTCACTCACGGATGAGATAAAAGCGGGAGAGCATTATTGGGTTCCTAACAAAAGTGAGTTAAAAGATGTAAAAATAATGCAGGCGATCGCTAATAATGCTTGTTACTGGTATTCCGACCATAGTTTATCAGCCCAATCTAAAGCTTTCTTTAATATATTGAATGTTGTTATATAACTATCAACAATGTTTGTCGCAGTTTATTCGCAAAAATAATGCCTAAATCAAAACTTTTGGAACGAACTAATTTAGGACTTCATGACAGTCTTGTTGAATTTTTACCTAATATCAGTCATAACGTATCTATCCTTGATATTGGTTGTGGGACGGGTGCTTGGCTAGAGCGATTAGCAGATAGAGGATTTAGTCAACTACATGGTATCGATTTGAATATCGAACAATTTGGTTGCACAAGAGCTACTTGCTTGCAAGCAAACTTAGATTATGATGATCTTGGTCTGGGAACTAAAAAATTTGGTCTAATTAGCGCAATTGAACTGGTGGAACATCTAGAAAATCAAGGTCGATTATTCTACCATGTATCAAATCACTTAGACGACAACGGGTATTTTTTGCTCACTACTCCAAATATACATTCTATTAATTGTAGATTCAAATTTTTGATTACTGGAGAATTAGCATCCTTTGATAAAAAAGGTGATCAGACACACATAGTTCCGATTTATATTGACTGTTTAGAAAGGGTTTTATCTCATTACTCTCTAAAAATCGTAAAATGTTGGGGATACCCAACGCATGGATCGATCAAGTTTACTAAATTTGTAAGAATAGTATCCACAATATTACAACCATTTCTCCCTAACAAAATAGCTGGTGATAATTTGTGTGTACTAATAAAAAAAGCTTAAGTCTACTAAAAGAAGACAATTTTAATATGTAGACCATCAACAAAGTTACTTCCATGAAAATACTATTACTATCGAACTGCTTTTATCCAAGTATAGGTGGTAGCGAAACTAACGCTGAAATATTAGCTCGTGAATTTACTAAGTTAGGTCATCAAGTAATAGTCGTTACAGAAACTTTCGGTAACAGTATAGACGTAGAAGGGTTGCCCTTTCCTTTTAAAGTATTTCGTAATCCTAATTGGTTTCAACTAATCAAACTTATTAACTGGTGTGATGTCTATTTTCATAATGGTATTTCTCTAAGAAAGGCTTGGCCACTTTTGTTAATTAGAAAACCTTGGGTTATACGCCATCAAGTTTGGCTCAGAAGCACAGATGGTCAACAAACCCGATTTGGCGGAAGTTCTGACGGTATAAAAGTCAGATTAAAACATTGGCTAAATAGATATGCTGTATCAATTTCTAACAGTCAAGCGATCGCCGATCACCTTAAATCATCTTCTACAGTCATACCTAACCCTTACCGAGATCATCTATTTAAAATAACTGATAATTTTGATAGAAACAAAGAGATTATTTTTTTAGGTAGATTGGTTTCAGAAAAAGGAGTTAATTTACTTTTAGAGTCTTTGGCAGAATTGAGTAAGCACGGACTAAATCCTAATGTAACAATAATTGGAAATGGTCCAGAGAGACAAAATCTAGAGTTACAAACCCAATCTCTAAATATAGCTAAACACATTAGCTTTATCGGTTCAAAAACTGGTAAAGAGTTAGTCAATATTCTAAATCAACATCACATTATGGTTATACCGTCACTCTATGATGAGCCTTTTGGTGTAGTTGCATTAGAGGGGATCGCCTGTGGTTGTGTAGTCGTTGGCTCAGAGGGCGGTGGGCTAAAAGATGCAATCGGTTCGTGTGGTATAACATTTCCTAATGGTAATGTGCAAGCACTTACACAAGTTTTACTAAACCTTCTACAAAATCCAGCCCAATTAAGTATTTATAGAGCCAATGCCTCAGAACATTTGTTGCGTCATCAGAAACTGGCAATCTCTAAAGCTTATTTGGAAGTCATAGAAAGGGCTGTCAATTTTGGTCAATAACTTTTCTGGTCAATACTTTTAAAAGCGGCATCATAACAATGGAAATAGTAGGTGCAGTAATCTTAGTTTTAGTTATTATCTGCGGAGCATCCCAAAACTGGAAACTCTCAATCAAAGCAATTTTAGTAATTGTAATTATCGAAGGTGCATTACGCCGTTGGGCTTTTCCTCAGGCAAGAGACTTAATCTATTTCTTCAAAGATCTCGTACTAATTGGCAGCTATATCGGATTTGCTAGCCAACCTCGGTCCATTGTGGATCGATATCCATTTATCAAAGAACTAACTGTGGTTATTACAATCATTTGTTGTTTACAAGCTTTTAACCCAAGCCTAGGTTCTCCAATTATAGGGTTACTGGGAATTAGAGCTTACTTACTTTATATTCCTCTTGTTTGGATACTGCCTCATTTGTTTGACTCGGAGATAGATCTACGAAATTTCTTGCGAAACTACTTATTTCTTTCAATACCTGTTTGTATTCTCGGTATCATTCAGTTTTTTAGTCCTGCAGATAGTCCTTTAAACCTATATGTTGCTGGTGAGGAGTCAGGCATTGCTAAGGTGGGCGAATTTGTTCGCATCACAGGAACTTTTTCTTATCTAGCAGGGCTTACAGTTTTTTTGGCAGTTTGTTTTACGTTATTAATTGTGCTAATTTCTGAAGAACGTGCGTTCAAATGGCAAATAATTTATGGATTGGAGTTGGCTCTAGTTACCGTCAATTCCTTTATGAGTGGGGCGCGTGGTATTATTCTCTACGAGATTATATTTACCATCACCTATCTTATTTCTCTATTTTTTACTAGTCACAAAGCCGCCTCAAATTTTATTGTCCGACTATTTGTACCCATAACCATAGCTGCCCTGCTAGCTGTAATCTACTTTCAACCAGCACTCCAAGCTTTCTCTGATCGTGTCGAAACAGCTAGCGACTCAGTAAGCGATCGCATAATTGGCTCTTTCACTCAAGTTTTTAGTTATGCTGGAGATAGAAGTGACGGTTATGGGATTGGAGCAACACAATCAGGAGCCGCTAGTCTTAGGAGGCTTTTAGATCTTCCAAATGGTGAAGAATTACCAACGCATGAGGGTGAAACAGGGCGAGTTATGATTGAATTAGGTTTATTGGGCTTTATTTTATGGTATGGACTGAGAATAGTTCTTTTGATCTCACTGTTCTCTGTATTTTCCAGACTCAGACATCCCTTCTATAAAGATCTAGCACTAGCTATATTCTTATTTCAATTAATCAACATTACTGGACAGTTAGTTACCAACCCAACCATGTTAGTTTATTTCTGGTTTTTTAGTGGTTTTATCTACTTACTACCAGTCCTCGAAGACAAAGAAAGGCAGAGAATTAGTCTTGATAGGACAAGAGATAGTAATGTGATTTCCTCTAATTTGTTACCCAATGACAAAAAGAAAGATGAGTAAATGCCAAAAATTACTTTAACTAATCCTGTAAGCAGTCCCTTTGCACGCAATGCCGCGTTAGCTATATCAGAAGTGGATATGCTAAGGACTATAGTAACTTCATTCTCCTATAGTCCTGATAGTCTCGATAACTATTTAGGTCATTTAATGAAAAGATTATTCCCTAGTCTCACTTCTAGACTAGAACAAGAGTTGGGAAGAAGAACTTGGATTGCGCCGACAGGCTGCAAAATTCATGATTATCCTTGGCAAGAAATACTACGTATATTTTTACTTAAAACAGGACTTGGTAAGAATTTAGGAATAACGGATAAAGTTCTTATTGATTGGATGGTCGAAGCGTTTGATCGCCATATTGCGAAGCATCAATTAGAAAATATCCATGCAATTTATGCCTATGAAGATAGTGCCTCTGAGACATTTTTTAGGGCAAAACAACGCAATATTTTCTGCTTTTATGACTTGCCGATCGCTTTTCATCTTACCCACCGCCGCATTCAAGAAGAGGAAGCAGCACTTTTTCCCGAATTGTCGGCAACAATGATGGCGATAAAAGAACCAGTTTGGAAAATTGAGCGCAAGAACTCTGAAGTGAAACTAGCCGATCATATTTTTGTTGCCTCCTCATTTACCCAACGATCGCTGCTAGATATTGGTATTCCTACATCTAAAATTTCTGTTATTCCATATGGTGCGCCAATTGAATATTTTCAGCCACTACCCAAGCCTGATCGTCTATTTAGAGCAATGTTTGCTGGGCAAGTAGGAACTCGTAAAGGTGTGCATTATTTACTACAAGCATGGCAAGATCTCAATCTGCCTGACTCGGAATTATTGCTCGTTGGGATTAATCAAATGCCTATGGATTGGTTAAATAAATATAGCGATCGCATTCGCTTAATTGGTTCAGTTCCGCATAGCACTTTAAATACCTACTACAGCAGTGCTAGTGTATTTACATTTCCATCACTTGTGGAAGGTTTTGGACTAGTACTCCTCGAAGCAATGGCTTGTGGTATCCCCATTATTACTACCCCCAATACAGCAGGTCCCGATATTATCACCGATGGAATTGAGGGATTTATTATACCTATCCGTGATGTTGAAGCACTCAAAGCAAAACTAGAATGGTGCTATCATCATCCCGAAGAGCTAGTAGAAATGGGAATGGCAGCTCGAAAAAAAGCGGAGCAGTTAACATGGGCAAACTATCGCCAGAAATTAGCAACGGTAATCAAGGAAAAACTTGAATAGACAAATGCCAAAAAAAGCATTAATTTGTGGTATATCAGGACAGGACGGAGCCTATCTGTGTCAACTTTTATTGAATTATGGTTATGAAGTATATGGAACTTCCCGTGATGCTCAGATAGCAACTTTAGCTAATTTGCAATATTTAGGAATACGCGATCGCATTAAATCATTATCCATGTCTCTTACTGATTTTCGCAGCGTACTACAAGTTTTAACCCAAGTGCAACCAGATGAAGTATACAATTTGGCTGGACAAAGTTCAGTAAGTTTGTCCTTTGAACAACCTGTCGAGACATTAGAAAGTATCGCTACAGGGACACTCAATCTACTCGAATCAATTCGTTTTATTGGTAAGCCAATCAAATTTTATAATGCTGGTTCTAGCGAATGTTTTGGTGATACTCTCGGGTTACCTGCCGATGAAGAGACTCCATTTCGTCCTCGTAGTCCCTATGCAGTTGCTAAATCTACGGCTTTTTGGCAAGTTGCTAACTATCGCGAAGCATATGAACTATTTGCTTGCTCTGGCATCCTTTTTAACCACGAATCACCCTTACGGCCTGATCGCTTTGTAACCCAAAAAATTATTGCTGCTGCCTGCCACATAGCCAAAGGTAAAATGAAAAAACTAATGTTAGGTAACATTGATATTCAAAGAGATTGGGGATATGCTCCAGATTATGTAGAGGCTATGTACCTAATGCTCCAAAAAGAGCAACCAGATGATTTTGTAATCGCTACAGGTAAGACAATCAGTTTGTCAGATTTTATTGCTGAGGCGTTTGGGATTTTGGATCTAAATTGGGAAGAGCATGTAATTTCCGATCAATCTTTGTATCGTCCAACTGACATTACAATCAGCCGATCTAATCCTAGTAAAGCTAATCAGCAGTTAGGGTGGTATGCCACTACAAGCATCCAGAAAATTGTACAGATTATGGTTGAAGCAATGCAAAGAAAACTAGCAGTAAAATAAAGAACCAGTCTTTGTGGCGCGGCGAAGCCTCGTCACAAAGACTGGTTCTTTATTAAATACCAAGATGACTAAAACTCCTAAAATCCATGTTTGGCTACCTGATATCTTTCAATTCAAAGGAGGTATTCAGGTTTATTCTGCTTTTTTAATTCAAGCACTAGAGCAAGTTTTACCTAATAGTGACCGCCATGTGTTTCTTAAGAATGATGCTCACGAAACAAAAGATATTAGGTTTGATAAACAGACTAAAATTAGCTTTGCGGGAAGATGGAAAGCGACTTTTTGGCATACACCGATATTTGCTGCTCAAGTCTTATTGTCTGCGATCAAAGAAAGCCCTGATTTAATTATTTGTGGTCATATAAATTTTTCGCCACTTGCAGCGAAGATATTTGAACTATTAAGAATCCCATATTGGGTAATTGTCTATGGCATTGATGCATGGAATCTTGAAGATCCATCTAAAATATATGGGTTGAAGTCGGCGCAAAAAATTGTTTCAATCGGTGGGTATACTCGCGATCGCATCGTTGCAGAACAGAATATTTCCCATGAACTTATTCCGCTTCTACCAGTAACTTTTGATGCTCGTCAATTTACTGTCAAACCTAAACCTCAATATCTATTAGACCGACATCAATTACAACCTGATCAGCCAATCATTTTAACTGTAACTAGGTTGGCTAGTGGAGATCGTTACAAAGGCTACGACCAAATCATTCAAGCACTGCCAGCTATTCGCCTTCAGATTCCCAATATTCGTTATCTGTTAGTCGGTAAGGGGAATGACCGCGATCGCATCGAAGCAATTGTTGATGATATGGATGTAAGAGATTGCGTAACCTTTGCTGGCTTTGTACCAGATGATGAATTAGCAGATTACTACAATCTCTGTGATGTATTTGTGATGCCTAGTAAGGGAGAGGGCTTTGGGATTGTGTATTTAGAAGCATTAGCCTGCGGCAAACCGACGATTGGCGGCAATCAAGATGGAGCGATCGATGCTCTGTGCAATGGAGAGTTAGGCGTTTTAGTTAATCCTGACAGCATCGACGAAATAGGAGAGACTATCGTCCAAATTTTGATGAACCAACATTCTTTATCAATTTTGTATAAACCAGACCTTCTTAGACAAAAAGTAATCGAAAAATATGGATTTGAGCAGTTTAAGCAAAATCTTTCGTATCTCTTGGCAGATTATACTGATTCTTGAAAGTGTAGTTACACTTCCGAGAATTAAGAATCCAACCCAGTAAGATTTTGATTTTGAAGTCACAAAATGGCAACGCCATTTTGTGACTTCGGATTAGTGCTATGGATCGACCCAGCGATCGTCGGATTTGATCAGCGCAATTAACTGCTCTACACCTTCGGTTTCAGGTACGCGCTTGATTTCTTCTTTGCCACGATAAAGTGAAATTATGCCAGGGGTTTTGCCGACATAGCCATAGTCAGCATCTGCCATTTCTCCAGGTCCATTGACGATGCAACCCATAACCGCAATATCTAGCCCAACTAGGTGACTGGTGGCTTCACGAACTTTATGCAAGACTTCTTCGAGGTTAAATAGAGTACGCCCGCAAGATGGACAAGCGACATACTCCACCATAGTTTTGCGGAGTCCAAGGGACTGCAAAATGCTGTAGCAAACTGGGATCTCTTTTTCGGGAGCTTCGGTGAGGGAGACGCGGATGGTGTCACCGATACCTTGGGCGAGTAATGTGGCGATACCTGCGGTGGACTTGATGCGACCATACTCGCCATCACCTGCTTCGGTTACGCCTAAATGCAGAGGATAATCCATACCAAGTTGATCCATGCGCTTAACCATTAGCTGATAAGCCGCAATCATTACAGGCACACGGGAGGCTTTCATAGAAATGACAATATTTCTAAAGTCAAGATCTTCACAAATGCGAATGAACTCGATCGCTGATTCGACCATACCTTGAGGAGTGTCCCCGTAGGTAAAGAGCATCCGCTCAGCAAGGGAGCCATGATTGACACCAATTCGCATTGCTTTTCCCTGTTCTTTGAGGGACAAAACTAGCGGCTTTAGGGTATCACGGACTTTTTCAGCAATTTCGTCAAATTCAGATTGCGTGTATTCGGTACGATTTGCTTTGGGTTTCTCGAATACATATAATCCGGGGTTGATGCGGACTTTATGAATGTGTTTGGCGACTTCGAGGGCAATTTTCATGCCGTTGTGGTGGACATCGGCAACCAGAGGCACATCTAGGTAAGTACGTTTGAGCTTTTGACGAATTTCTGAGAGAGCCGCAGCGTGAGCCATGCTGGGGACAGTAACGCGCACAATTTCGCAGCCAATTTCATGCAAGCGGCGAATTCCAGCAACGGAGCCATCAATATCGAGGGTGTCTTCATTAATCATCGACTGCACCACGACAGGAGAGCCGCCGCCAATGGTGATATTTCCCACTTGCACTGGTCGGGTTTTGCGTCTGATGATTACACCAAGATTTTCACTGCCATCGATAATTGGCTCAGCTTTAGCGCTTTGTGTGCCATTTTGTGTAATTTTTAGATTCTCAGAAACGGTCGCCATAACACTTTTAGTTACTTTCAGTTATTAGTTTATCTGAAGTCGGTGACAGTAGCTTTGTTTTTATGGTTTTAAAGAGGGTTGGCTCAAAGTGCTACTCCTCTTTGCTACTTTCAAAGCAACACTTTCAAAAAATCTATTGCAACTGCTAGCCTTTTAGTTAATTAGCAACTGATCCCACCTGTGAAAACAGAGAAGAAACGGCTTGTATTAATTGTCCAACACTTGATATAACTACCTGTCCAAAATCCGTCAGACTTAGCCAAATATCCACCCCAACATAAACCTTTAAGTAAATTGCTACTAATACTAGTGATATAGCTGCGATCGCAAATTTGCCGACTAATTTCGCTAGAAGTTCTAAAATTGCGGAAGTTGCCCAGATAGCCGCGCCAAGTGCGATCGCCCCAAGAATCAAGCTAAGAGTTTGATTTGTTTCCATGTAAAAAGAGGTCTCCTGTTTAGACAAGTGTAACGATCTTGAATTTAACTTAGGCATAGGTAAAAGAGCTATGCTTGCGGACATGATGGCGATCGCTAATTAATAACATTAAAAAGCAATAGAAAGCGCGATGCACTTTACTATTTACTATTACTTTTTAATAATTGCTAGCCGTTTTACGGTGATGAATTGCAGTCAAACCATTAGATTGTAATAGCTTGCCATTCTCCACGATCGCATAGACAATCCAGTGATCGCCACATTCCATACGCTGGGCAACACGGCATTCTAAATAAGCCAATCCATCGGGCAGAATCAGCCCACCTTCTGTCGGCTCTACTTGTACATCCTTAAAACGATCTTCCCCAGGTGCAAATTTTTTCATGAAGTACTTGCGGAGTTGCTTGCCCTGCTCAAGAATATTCAACACAAAGCGATCGCCCTCATATAAATAGGACTCAATCGCCCGATCCTTGGCAACGGCGATCGTTAAACCAGGGGGATTAAAGGTGGCTTGAGAAACCCAAGAGGCAAGCATCGCTGTAGAGATTTCGCCGCGCTTTGCGGTTAGTACGCATAGAGAGCCAACAATCCGCCCTACCGCTTGCTCGACGGTACTACCTGGGTTAAGTGTTGTGCGAACTTTTTTGGCTTTCTTTAAAGCTTGAGCAAAATCGGTTCCTGTCTCTTCGCAAACTTGTAAGGTAGCTTCAGTGGGTGTGAACTTAATCCGAATTGGCTCAAAGGCAAGGGTATAGCCAGCATCCTTTAACTTTCCAGCAATAATATCGACAGCTTCACCACTCCATCCATAGGAGCCAAATACACCTGCTTGATAGCTCTTAGTAGCAGTTGATAAAACTATGCCTAAAGCCGTTTGCACCTGCGTTGGTAGATGTCCACCCAGAGTTGGAGAACCAATTAAGAAGCCTGAAGATTTCTCGATCGCTGCTTTGATTTCCTCTGGTTCCGCATTTTCACAATTAATTAACTCAACTGCAACCCCTGCCTTGGTAATCCCTCTAGCTAAGGCATTAGCGATCGTTGTCGTATTCCCATAAGCAGAAGCAAATAATAGGGCTACAGAAATATTTTGTTGCTTCTGATCTTCGCTCCATTGACGATAGAGATTAACCAGTTCATGCAAGCCATGCTTTAACATTGGCCCATGCCCCGGGGCATAAAAAACCGCAGGAAAATCAGTTAACTTATCTAAAGCCGCCTCAACCTGACGGACTTGGTTCGCCATCGTGCTATCAAAGTAGTAACGACGATCGCCTAATAGATGGCTCCAACCTTCGTCAAATACCTGATCGCCACAGATATGCGCCCCAAAGAATTTATCGGTATATAAAACCTGCGTTTTCGAGTCATAAGTGCAAAGCTCGTCAGGATGACGTGGTGTAGAGGTGGGAATAAATTTGAGAATGTGTCCTTTGCCAAGGTCAAGGGCTTCTTCACCCCGCACAACTTGAATTTTGAGATTTTCTCCAAATTTTTCTTCTAAACTCTGACGTAAGGCGATCGCCCCTGGATTGGTACAAACAAAGGTGATGCGACTGTTAATTGCGAGTAAAGCCTTGAGTGTCTCAATGCGGTTTTGGTTGACATGACCGAGGATCACGTAACTAATATCACCAATGTTAATGCGTTTACGCAATTCATCCAGATAAATGGCTGTGAAGGTTTCCCCTGGTGGATCGATCAGTGCTAGCAATGTACCTTGAATTAAGAAAGAGTTTGCTGTTGTTCCTTTTTCAAGTGCATATTCAATTTCAAAGCGCAGGCGATTCCAACTGCGCGATCTCAAGGCAAAGGTTTCTGCGGCAATATAAATTGCTTGTACATCGCGGGGTTTATTTTTAGGCACGATCGCTGTCTCCAAACTATTAAGCTGACGACTTTGCTATGAAGCTATGAGCAAATTTCGCTATCTCAATCATAGCGATCAAGCGATCGTAGACTCTGAATTATTTAATTCATACTTCTTATACTTCTTATAGCTTTAGCCACTTAAGACAAAGGCTCAATAGGTGTTTCGGGGAGGTGCTTTAGCTTAAATGACTGAAATGCTTGATGTGTAGTATAGCTATAGCCACCTGTATCAGGACAAATCAAAACCCAAATAGTGTGAGGCGGCGCTTCGCGCCGCCTCACACTATTTGGGTTTTATGTCCTAACAAGAATGGCTACAGCTATAGTTTTAGCCTCGGAGGTATTTGATGTCTGAAATACCCGTCATTAAAAGCATTGAACCATTTATTATGTTTGACCTCCCCGAAACACCTATTGAGCCAAAAAGAAAAGTGCGATCGCGCATTTCTTTTTTATGATGGTACATATGCCTAGATTTCAAAGCCGACTTTTTAATTGGATTGATAGCTCATTACCTGCCCAACTTGGTCGCAGAGTAAGGCGATCGCTCGATCAAAAAATTCGACAGCTTGCAGGACTACCGCTCCAAGAGTTGCCGCGCTTGCTAGCTTATCAAGTAGCCAAGGCAGCTCTATATCCTGTGTATCTGATTGCATCTACAGCAAAACGTGTTTTTCCAGCACTTGAGCGAGGCAAGACTGAGCCTAAAGAAACCCTGCGATCGCAACCAGAGGCTGTGGGGCTTTTATCTGAATTTGATAGTCCAGAACTTGAACCAAAGCTTGATCAATTTCTAGAGCCAAAGCTTGATCTTCCCAAGCCAGAAGTTCCTCTACTTTTGCGTCCATTAACTAAGTTTTTCGATTGGATCGATCGCACCAAAACTAAACTAGATCGCAATATTATGGCGATCGTTAAGCGCCAAACAGATTACCTCGCAAATTCCGAAGCCCCAGATCGAGAAACCAATCTAAATGCTAATCGCATTTTTGCCGAAATCTGGCAACAACAGATAGCCCAAGCCGAACGGAACACCTTAAAAGAAAATAATGAACTCGCTGAAAATGTATCTCTGGGCAAAAATAGAAGGCTAGAGCAGTTACGCCGTTTAATAGAAGCTGCGATCGCTTACTTTTTTGGTAATCAGTCTTCCTCTCAAGAACCTAGCATAGCCAATAATGAAGAAAGCTCAGAGATATTTGGCACAGAATCCTCTGATGCCGAAGCCTTGCCAGACAGTCCCAAGTTAAGGCGGCGACGAGGCACTTCCATAAATGCGAAAACACTTAAAAAAAATGCCCCTCTAGCCGAAAGTAGCAAGCTAGACCGTCTGCGCGATCTGATTGCCGCCGCAATTGATTATTTTATTGGCAAGCGATCGCTAGATGGTGAGCAAGATAAGGGAGACAGCATCAATGGAACTCAGCCCGACTTGCTGGCCGAGCGACTAATTAATCAGCTTCAGTCTAGAACTAACAGTTATCCCAATCGCGATCCTCGTGGCGATCTTAATCAAGATTCCGAATTTTCTGACGCACTCAAAGTTGACTATCAACTAGACCGTTTACAAAGATTAATTGAAGAAGCGATCGCCTATTTCTTTGGTAAACACCGATCGTCAACTCTAGAAGAAACCTCGGACATCACTCCCAGCGACAAAGCATGGTTAACGATGGAGGATGTATTTGGCGATGACAATGGTCCTTGGCCGATGCCATTGGAATATGAATCCGTAGCATTTAGTAAATCACCAGATCGGATCGCCATCCATTCATCGGGCGAGCTAGAAAATWGATCGG